>JAFYMV010000139.1 GCA_017548225.1 Bacteroidaceae bacterium
AGGAACAATAGCCAAACATAACGAACGAAGGGAGTTCTTTGCATTGTAAAGATTTCTTGAGCATTTATTTGTGGTGCAAATTTAGGGAAATTTATGCTCTTTTCCAAAAAAGGTTTTGGATACACTAACTAACTTAACAACTCTTGCTCCCTATCAATCTATGTTCATTCCGTGCCATTCTTTCATAAATTTATTTTATCTTTTATTCTGATGTTTTGTCATTTAAACAAAAACAAATATATTTGCAAAGTAAAACACTTAAAATAGGAAAGAATATGAAAGCTATCAAGATGTTATTACTAGCAGGGGTGGCAATGATGTGTGCTTGCCAACCTTCGCCCAAGTCATCAACACCCAAGAGACTCTTGCTGCTCGTGGATGTGCAGTACGATTTCATTACTGGTTCACTGGCTGTAGACGGTGCTCCGGCTGTGATGGACGGCCTTGCCGAATACATCGCAGGGCAGCCTCAGGGCAAGTTCGAAGCCATTGTCATGACTGCCGACCACCATCCGGCCGACCATTCTTCGTTCAAGGACAACGGCGGCATCTGGCCCGTACACTGCGTGCAGAACACCGAGGGGGCATCTATCTACAAGTCTGTACTCGACGCGGTAAAGCAGCATGATCCCGAAGCACTGCTCTTGACGAAGGGAGACAATGTGGCGGTAGACGAATACTCCATCTTGGCCAATGAAGCAAGCGCAAAAAAACTCCTCGCCCTGATTGAGGAGAAGGGCATACAGGAAATATATGTGGCAGGACTTTGTGGCGACTATTGCGTGGGCAATTCCATCAAGGACCTCGTGAATGCCGGACACGGCGACAAAATTCGTGTGCTGACCCGATACATCGGTAACATCGACGACGGTACAACACTGCGTTCCATCATAGCCGAAAACAACTTGCAGGTTGCAGAGTAAATCAAGGTTACCATAAAGAGGGTGTGTCAAAATGAGGAGCTTTCAGTACAATCATTTTGACACACCTTTATTTTTTTATTGTCTGTAAATTCTTTGATTTCTGAAAGTTCTCCTCTCGGCTTGCACTAACTTTAATCTATGCTTTAACGCATAGCTTGAAATTAGGCTACGGCTCGGAAAAACTCAAAACAGTTTTGGTTTTTCTCTCGCCTTGCACTAATTTTACGACTACCGCCGTGAAGATACACGGTGCCTCGGGATAAAAAATAAACTGGTTTATTTTGTTCTCCTCTCGGCTTGTTGTATCTTTGTACTCCAAAACAAAAGACATGCTTACACCGCTCGTGGAATATATTATTGGTGCTGTTGTCGGGGTGCTGGCAATCATACAGTTACTGTACCTATTCGTCATGTATTATGCTCCGCATCGCCGATGTGTGGCGGAACGAAAGGGGAAACTGGCCCCGTCAGAAGTGAAACCGGGCATGTCGGTCATCATCACAGCTTCAGACCAAGAGACGCTACTGGAGAAAAACCTGCCACACATACTGAATCAGGACTACCCTAACTTTGAGGTGATCGTGGTAGATGACAACTCGCAGGATGACACGAAGGACCTGCTCGAACGACTCTCACACAAATACCCCAACTTGTACATGACCTATACCTCGGATAGCATGCGCTATGTGAGCCACAAGAAGCTGGCACTCACACTGGGCATCAAGGCGGCCAAGAACGAGTGGGTGGTGTTCATAGAGCCTGACTGCTACCCGGTGAGCAACCAATGGCTGGCACGCCTGGCACGCCACTGCACAGACACTACGGATGTGGTGCTGGGATATAGCAACTATGAACGCATGCCTGGCTTTGCCAATCTGTGCTATATGTACGACACGCTGATGCAGCAGCTACGCATGCTGGGCCTCACACTACGCGGCAAAGGCTACATGGGAATAGGACGCAACATGGCGTACCGACGCAAGATGTTCTTCGCACATAAGGGCTATAGCCGACATCTCGACCTGGAGCGTGGCGAGGATGACCTCTTCGTGAACGAGCATATCGCCGCAAAACGCATCACAGCAGACATCAGCACCGAATCGGTCGTACGCTGCTCCTCGACAAGCACCCGAGCATGGAAGACGGATAAGCTGACACGCCTCTTTATCCGCCGTAAGATGAAGGGAATATCACTACACCTGCTCACAGCAGACTTCATCACACGCATGCTACTATACATAGCTGCGATTGCTGCTATAGCTGTAGGCATTGCCTCGCAGGGATGGTGGCTCGTAGGAACATCTGCTGCACTACTGCTCACATACCTCGCATGCCGCATACTGATACTATACCAAACGGCACGGGACCTTGACGAGAGACGATACTATGTATCAACCATACTGTTTGACATCATACGCCCCTTTTGGGAACTGTACTTCCGCCTATGCCTTTGGATCATGCCGAAGGATATGCATATGAGAAGAAAGTAAAAAAAATGAAAATTTGTAAGATATGCGCATTGATATATTGACTGTACTACCCGAGATGATTGAAGGGTTCTTTGACTGCTCTATCATGGCACGCGCCAAGAAGAAGGGGCTGGCCGATATCGTAATACATAACATCCGAGACTATACCACGGACAAGCATCGCCGCACGGATGACTATCCCTTCGGAGGATGCGCGGGCATGGTAATGAAGATTGAGCCTATCGACAACCTCATCACCAAACTTAAGAGCGAACGACACTACGATGAGGTGATATTCACTACACCCGACGGCGAACAGTGGAACCAGAAAATGGCCAACACGATGTCGATGTATGAGAATATCATTATCCTCTGCGGACACTTCAAGGGCATCGACTACCGCATACGCGAACACCTCATCACCAAGGAGGTGAGCATAGGCGACTATGTGCTCACGGGAGGTGAGTTGGCAGCAGCGGTCATGGCAGATAGCTTGGTGCGCATCATACCGGGCGTCATCAGCGATGAGCAGTCAGCATTGTCTGACTCGTTCCAGGACAACCTGCTGGCTCCACCCGTATATACCCGCCCTGCCGAGTACAAGGGATGGAGAGTACCCGATGTATTGCTCTCAGGACATGAGGCGAAGATTCGCGAATGGGAATTCCAACAATCACTGGAGCGCACACAACGCTTGAGACCCGACTTGCTGGAGGGATAAAAAAAACAAGAAAGCCTCTCTAAGTCCTCCCCTAAAGGGAAGAACCTGTGAGCGAATTGGATTTACGGAATAAGAAAAAGAGAAGATGCCATCGTGGTATCTTCTCTTTCTTTTTTTCGTATCGTGTGTGCTACACGCGCTCCTATCCCTTTAGAGCAAGGCTGCGGCAATCTTCTCGCAAGTGGCCTTGGTGGCGGGCACGAGAGGAAGGCGGAGAACATTCTGCAACATGTGACGAAGTTCCATCACTACCTTGATACCGGCAGGGTTACCATCAACGAAGATCAAGCGATAGAGCTCTGTCAGGCGCTTGTCAATAACCTCTGCAGCAGCATAGTCGCCTGCCTGTGCCAAGTGTACCATCTCAGCAAACTCGGCAGCATAGGCATTGCCGATAACAGAGATCACACCATCTGCACCGCTCTTGATGAGGGGCAGTGTGATGCCATCATCACCAGAGAATACCTTGAAGCCTTCGGGACGATTGCGGAGAATGCTTTCAATCTGCTCGATATTGCCCGATGCCTCCTTGATACCCACTACATTCTTGCAATCGGCGGCCAAGCGCAGAGTAGTCTCAGGCAGCATGTTCACTCCCGTACGACCGGGCACATTGTACAGGATAATGGGCAGGTCAGTAGCTTCGGAAATGGCCTTAAAGTGGGCATACATACCCGCTTGCGTGGGCTTATTATAATAAGGTACGACAGAGAGGAGGGCGTCTACATCGTCCATCTTGTCCTTCTCGAGCTTGTTTACGATATTGCGGGTGCAGTTGCCACCACATCCGAGCAGGATGGGCAGGCGGCCTGCATTGCGTTCTACCACGGTATTGCGCACGGCAAGCTGCTCTTCAGGATCGAGCGTGGGGGTCTCGGCAGTGGTACCCAGCACGCAAAGGAAATCTGCACGACTCTCAATCTGATAGTCGACCAAACGAGCAAGGGCATCATGGTCAACCATACCATTTGTATCAAACGGGGTAACGAGAGCTACTCCCATGCCATACAATTCTTTCTTTTCCATAATCTATATAAGGTTGCTTATTCACAAAAAGGATTATTCAAACACAAAAAGCTCTGAAGGTGTGGTGCGCTTCAGTGCGGCCAGATACAAGTCTTTGCCAGGGATGATACCCACTCCACGAAGCTCCCACTCTACGGTCTTGTAGGCCAGCTCGGGATGGTTGTTCTCACGGCTCAAGTGACATAGCCAAATATACTTGAGGTGCTCGGTGAGATTGGCTGCGAGGAACTTGGCGGTGGTCTTGTTGCTCAAGTGTCCGTTGGGACCTGTGATGCGGTCTTTGAGATACTGCGGATAAGGGCCATGTGCCAACATCTCCTCATCGTAGTTGGCCTCGATGACGAGGTAGTGTGCACGGGCAATATACTCGGCTACGGTGTCAGTGATGTGTCCGAGGTCGGTGATGAAGCAGAACACCTTCTCATCGCACTCAACAAGATAGCCCACATTGTCGTTGCCATCGTGAGGCACCTCGAAGGGGGTAATACGGAAATCGCGCAGGCGATGAGTCTCATCCTTCTCTACATAGCGCATGCACGACACGAGCTTCTGTGTCATACAATAGTTGCGGTTGATACCCACATGGGTCTCACGGGTGGCATAGATAGGGATATTGTAGCGCTCACCGAGTGTGCCGAGCGACTTGATGTGGTCGGCATGGTCATGGGTGACGAATACGCCCATGATAGAATCAAACGAGAGTCCGGCCTCCTTCAGTCCATTCTTGATAGTGCGCACCGGTATACCGGCATCGATAAGGATACCGTAGTTGTCGGTGCCCAGATAGAAGCAGTTACCGCTACTTCCGCTTGCAAGACATATAAAATTCAGTTTCATATAGTGTTTCTTTTTTTGTTCCTTTTTACCAATCTTCCCTCTATTTAGAACGGATAACCTACGGCAAAGTGCCAAGCAAAATCGCGTCCGAAACGAGGATTAACTATAGGATAGCGCAAGGGGCCATCCTCATATATGGGGTTGATAGCCTTCATGCCCGCATCAAGACGGAGCACGAGGAAGTTGAGGTCAAGGCGTATGCCCGCACCATACGACACGGCTATCTGCTTATAAAATTCGTCCCAGAGGAATACACCACCGGGTTGGTCATCGTAGTTGTACATGGTCCAGATGTTACCGGCATCGATGAACAATGCGCCATCAATCTTCCAGAACATATGCATGCGGTATTCCAAACTCAAGTCAAGCTTGATATCGCCCGACTGGTTGATATAGTCAATCGTTCCGTTTTGGCTCACATAACGGCCAGGACCCAAGCCACGCACTGCCCAACCACGCACGCCATTGGCACCTCCGGCATAGTAGCGCTTCTCGAAGGGGAGCATGCGCGAGTTGCCATACGGATAGGCCACTCCTGACTCCACATGGAAGAGCAGGTGGTTGCGGTGACCGAGATTCATATTCATCGTCCATGCCAAGTCGGTCTTCAAGTACTGCGCATAGGCCAAATTGAAAAAGCGATATTGGCCTATTGAGTCGCGCTCCAAGTTCAACGCATTCGATACAAGGGAGAGCAAGTTGCCTGAAGTCTCTACACTGGCACGCACCGAGTGAGAGATATCGAAATAATCCTTCGTCACACCAGCATTGGGCGAGGTGTAGTAGAAGTCATAGCCTGTACGGAAGATGAAGAGGTCCTCGTAGTTGAACTTCATGATTGAGTTCTTGCTATTATACTTGTCAAGGTAGTTGCTGATAAAGTTCTTATCCTTGCGAGGTACCGATACGAAGTTGACTCCCACCAAGTCGAAGCGGTGTCTTATCTGCTTGCTGCTATTCCAGAGATAACTCCATGAGGCAGAGAATACATTGCGGTCAAACTCGGGGCGAGTCTGTGCATTGTACTGAAGGTCGAGTTGCGTGGTAGCCATACTACGGCGTTGCACATCATCGGGCACGAAGGGGGCAATGAAACGGGGGAAGTTGAGTCCCATATCCACACCATACTCAAGGAATCTGCCCGACTCATAGTCTGCAAGGTGAGTGATATTTTCATAAGCACCACGAAGCTTCACCATGAAGGTCTCCGAGCCATTGAACAGGTTGCGATGGGTAAACGACAAAGAGGCCGATGCACCTACATCGCCCGCCGTATTCGTAAAGTCCACCTCAGTACTCATCGATATCTTCTTCGCGGGATTCAGCGTGATGTAGCAATCGAGCGTGCTATCGCTATTCTCCACAAAGTTGATGTTCGTATATTTCAAGGCACTCAAGCGACCGTACGACATGTACGACTTTTTCACATTGTCTACATCGTACACCATACCGGGGGCTAGGTGAGAGGCATATCGCACAGGGGCAAAACGGAACGGAGGTCTATTGTCGTACAAGAAATACTCATTACCTACGCAAGCTGTATCAGGGAACACATACATCGGCTGATAAGCAAACGAAGAGGGATACATCAAGTATTTCACATTCTCTATGCTATACTTTTTCCAAGCCTTGTACACGGGATCGCCATCCCCACCCTCTTGCGTGAACACGCCTGATCGTACGCGGATAGAAAGCGCCACATCGGTCGAGTTACGGGCAGTATCGGCAACATAGGTGATATACTCCTTCTTGAATCCGTAATAGCCATGACCCTGCAGCAGAGTAGCCAAGCGTATGCGCTCACTGTTCAACACACCCGCATCAAATGGTACACCCACCTTGATGGGCGAGTTCACAGAATCCTCCAACACATGTCCTAATATCACCGAGTCCAAGCACACATAGTGCACCGATGCCACACGATACTGCTGGCCAGGATGGGCGTAATAGTTCACCTTGACGGTGCGCTTATGATATTCGGCCTCTGCCGACACACTCGCCTTCAGGTATCCCTGGTTGATGAGCGTCTGCTCCATAGCCTCACAACTTCTGCGTGTGAGCGTGTCATTATACGCACGCGGAGCCTCGCCCACATTGCGCAAGGTGCGATTGACAAAGTTGTCTCGCTCACCCGACATGCTATAGAGCCACAAGGGCAGGCGTATCAAGCCGAAGGTGCGGATATTGGGATGCTGACGCACTTTGGATTTCAGCGAAGGCACCACCTTCGGGTTCTCCCCTGACACCACCTTTACCTCATCAAGCAAGTAGGCATCTTCGGGCAAATAACGCGATACCGAGCATGACGACAATAGCACTGCCATCAAGCCTATCAGACATATAATTTTGCTCTTTATCGCGTTCATTTTAGCATTTCTTTACCATGCGACACCTATTACCGCAAATTATCTTGCAAACTTACGCAAAATTTCTCGTTTTTTATGTAAGTTTGCATAGTTTTTATTGGACATGACCGCATAAAAATCCAACACACATGTTAAGCAAAGCCAAAGTCAAACTCATACAGTCGCTCGAACAAAAGAAAAAACGACGCGAAGAGCGCCTCTTCGTAGCCGAAGGCCCCAAAGTGGTGGGCGATCTGCTCCCCTACTTCACTTGCCGTCTCATCGTAGCCGAGCCTACATGGATAGCTGCTCATCCCGAAGTGCGTGCCGCAGAGATTGTTGAAGCCACCGGCGAAGAACTACGCAAAGCCAGCTTCCTCAAAGCGCCGCAAGAGGTGCTTGCTCTATTTGAGCTACCCACCTACTCCACTCCGCACGACATTGCTGCGAAAGAGTTGTGCATAGCTCTTGACGATGTGCAGGATCCGGGCAACTTGGGTACTATCATCCGTGTGGCCGACTGGTTTGGCATACGCCACATTTTCTGCTCTACAGGTACTGCCGATGCCTTCAGCCCCAAGACCATACAGGCTACTATGGGCGCCGTAGCACGCGTACAAGTACACTATGTAGACCTCCCCGAATATCTGCGTCAAGTCCGCACCACCATGCCCGATGCACCCCTCTACGGCACCTTCCTCGAAGGCGAGAACATCTACAAGGAGCCCCTATCCACGCATGGCATCATCATCATGGGTAATGAAGGCAACGGCATCAGCCGACAGATACAAGAGATGGTAACCCACAAGCTCTTCATCCCCAACTACCCCGAAGGCTGCGCCACCTCAGAGTCGCTCAATGTAGCCATCGCCACCGCCATCACCTGCGCCGAGTTCCGCCGCAGAGGGTAAAAGACTTATGAGTTGTGAGGGATGAGACTAACCCTTCATCGTTAACCATTCAATCAGAGGATTAAAATCTCATCAGCACTCCAGCATTCACAGACACACCCTCACCGACAATATATTCGGGAGTAATGTGTATGCCACACTTTGAGCCTAAGGCATACCCCAATCGAGCGCCCAGCACTAATAAGCAGCGATGCCTTGCAAATCGCATAATATTGACATTCATATCACTATACTCTGTACGCAGGAGATAATCATCTAAAGAAAACTCTTCGTTGAGTTCGGTGTCATATGACAAAATCTTTCCAAAGATATAATCACGCCCAGTGAGGCAAGAGGGTCCAAACAGCACCCCTACCAGTGGAGTGAATTGCCATTGCTCACCGAATGTATAGCCCAATTGGGTAGAGAAACGCAAAAGACGAACTTTCCTCTTTATCCAATCCGGAGCAGTGCGGTTGATGTATTCATAGCTACCCATCACATGGCTTTTCACTCCAGCACTCAAAGAGAGTTTGTTTATCATCAAGCCAACCTCTCCGCCATAGTTGAATCCATAAGTAGAGTATCCCATATCTATGCCGGCCAACCACTTCGTACCACTCGCATCCTTGCTTGCTGATGGAGAAGAAACAGTTTTGGCAGGTTGGGGAGCGGGAGCACTCTGCACCTTATATAATTTTTCCTCTATGCTATTCTCCACACCCTCCTTGACGGTTATCACCTTCTCCACTGTCTTATACCCCTCCTTTTTGAAGGTAATACGATGATTACCTACCAGCAGGTTACTCTTGACAAGGGGAGTCTCGCCCACCATTGTACCGTCAATATATACGGTAGCAAACGAAGGCACAGAAGCGATCTCGAGTGTCGCGGTGATGGGCCGCGGAGCTTTAAGGCATATCGTTCGTGCAGTGGCATCCTCTACCCGCACGATCTCCGGCACGGTTCTATGCGATTCCTTCTTTACCTCCACCTTATACTTACCTATCTCTAATGGACCAGTCCAAACAAATGAAAACATTGAAGAAAAAGGATTTTCCATCATTAAACAAAGTGTAATAAATAAGAAAAAGATAGACGAATCAAAAAGAAACACATTCGGCCTCATCTAAAAAAGAAATACCACATTGACAAATGTTGTAATAAGCTAAAATGGCATATATAGCATATAATAAGAAGAAATCACTTGTGATATGAAATCAAAATGATACCTTTGTGCCAAAATAATTAAAAGCTACATGAATATAAAAAAGATATTTTATCCGATTGCGGCTTGCTTGATGAGCATAGCTTGCCAGGGGCAAAAGACAGAACAGCACCAAACGGAAAAGAAGGGGGAGTTTCGTAGCGTGTCAGTAGAGGAGTTTGCACTAACAATAGCCGACACGAATGTGGTGGTACTTGATGTGCGCACATTGGAGGAACACATGGCTGGACATATCGAGGGGACAACACTACACATTGATATACTGAAACCCGACTTTGATAGTCTGGCGGTAGCAAGCATCAAACCACAAAGTACCGTAGCACTGTACTGCCGAAGTGGGAATCGTAGCAAACGGGCAGCATCAATACTAGCTAACAAAGGATACCAAGTGATAGAATTGGCTACGGGATATAATGGCTGGATGCAAGAGAAGAAACAGTAAAAACATATACTACACAATAATGAAATCGCATAAACTTATTGCTACTATACTGACTGTAGGAATGACAATTGCAGCCTATGGACAGGTAAACTTTGACGATTATTTCATGCCCAGAACGATGAGACTAGACTATTACCACGCGGGAGACGCTACACACGAGCATTTCTTTGTAGACGAGGTAATAGAAGAACCGTACTGGGCTGGAAACAAGAGCTACTTGGTAGACGAGCGCAACATGGGAAATCACCAGTTTAGGGTGGTAGACAAAGCTTCAGGCAAGGTCATCTATGCAAGAGGATACAACACGCTATTCAACGAATGGCAGTGCACACCCGAAGCAAAAGTTACGGCAAAGGCTATGCCCGAAGGAGTGGTATTCCCCTACCCCAAGAATGATGTCGTGGTAGAGTTCTATACACGAGAGAATGCTACGGGAAAGATGCATAAGCGTTTTGCCTACGAAATTGATGTGGACAGTTACTGCATACGCAAAGCTCGTCCTACGCTGAGCGCCATGGATATACACTACACAGGAAACCCGGCAAACCGAGTAGATGTGGTGATTATCCCTGAAGGATATACGGAAGCGGAGAAGGACAAGTTTATGGAAGCAGCCAAGGCTTTTGCCGAGGATATCTTGTACTATGCTCCCTACGCGGAATATAGAGATAGGTTTAATTTCCGTGCCGTATGGGCACCGAGCGAAGAGTCGGGCGTGAGTATACCTGGCGAAAATCTATGGCGGAGCACAACCCTGGATGCACATTATTACACCTTCGACTCGGAACGATACCAGATGTTTGAAGACTATCAACGCGTGCTTGACATCGCGGCCAATGTGCCATACGAAATCATCTATGTGCTCACCAACTCACAAAAGTATGGCGGAGGCGGCATATTCAACTTCTACGGTATAAGTGCAGCCAATATCCCTGGTGCAGCAACACGCAAGACCTATAGCCATGAATTTGGCCACCTCTTTGCAGGACTGGCTGACGAGTATGTAGGAGGAACAGAGATGAGTGACCTATACTTTGCAAATGTGGAGCCATGGGAGCCAAACATCACCACACTCACCAACCTAGAAACGAAAGCATGGCATGAACTCTTACCCAAAAAGTTCGAAGAAAAGGATATAGACCACAAGGGTTGGGAACTAAACCCACAAAATCCTAAGACACCTGACTATAACGAAAAACGCCCCTGGCCGGTAGGAGTATATGAGGGAGGAGGTTATCTGCAACGAGGAGTATACCGTCCATGGCCCAACTGCATGATGAACTGGTTTCATCGCATCGATGTGTACTGCCCCGTATGCCAAGAAGCTATACGCGAAACAATAAGATTATATGTGGGTGATAAGAATGACACCAACTAATCATTGTTAAGGGCAAAACAAATTACTTAGCACGGAGTATCATCTTTTTCGTCCGCACTAAGTATTAACAATAAAGGCAGACCTGCAAGTCTGCCTTTACCATTTTCACAAATGAATGTATATCTCTTATGTTAGTTGGCGGCCTCAAACTCTTTAAGGAAGCGTACATCATTTTCAGAGAACATACGAAGGTCTTTAACTTGGTACTTAAGATTGGTGATACGCTCAATACCCATACCAAGAGCATAACCTGAATACACCTTGCTATCGATACCATTGAGCTCGAGCACATTGGGGTCAACCATACCGCAACCGAGAATCTCAACCCAACCAGTTCCCTTACAGAAAGGACAGCCCTTACCACCACAGATGTTACAGCTGATATCCATCTCGGCTGAAGGCTCGGTAAAGGGGAAGTATGAGGGACGCAAACGAATCTTAGTATCCTCACCAAACATCTCCTTTGCAAAGAGCAAGAGGGCTTGCTTGAGATCAGTGAACGAAACATTCTTGTCTACATACAACGCCTCTACTTGATGGAAGAAGCAATGTGCACGATAGCTGATGGCTTCGTTACGATATACGCGACCAGGACAGATAATGCGGATAGGTGGCTGGGCATTCTCCATCACACGACTCTGCACTGAGGAGGTATGGGTACGGAGAATGATATCGGGGTGTGCCTCAATGAAGAAAGTATCCTGCATGTCGCGTGCGGGATGATCTTCGGCAAAGTTCATAGATGAGAACACATGCCAATCGTCCTCCACTTCAGGGCCATCGGCAAGGGCAAAGCCCATGCGAGCAAAAATATCGATAATCTCGTTCTTTACAATAGAAAGGGGATGGCGTGTACCCAACTCTACAGGGTAGGCAGTACGGGTAAGGTCCATCTCGGCAGCACCGCTATCGTTGGTCTCAAAGGCCTCTTTGAGTTCTGCAATACGCTCGGTAGCACGGGTCTTCAAAGCGTTGAGACGCATACCCACCTCTTTCTTCTGCTCGGCAGGCACATTGCGGAAGTCGGCCATAAGGTCATTGATGGCTCCTTTCTTACTCAAATATTTGATGCGCAGAGCTTCGAGTTCTTCTGCGCTATTGGCATGGAGATTATCAATCTCAGCCATCAGTAATTCTATCTTACTAATCATATGATGTTGGTGTTATTTTCAAAAATTACGCAAATTTACTATAAGGCGAGCGAAATGCAAAATTAAATATCAAATTTAACGGATAAAAGTCCTATCACACTTATATATTCATCGCCAAATAGGTGATATACCCCACATAAGCCAAGAGGAAGATAGCTCCCTCGATGCGATCGAGTTTATAGCGTTTGAAGGTAAACGCGGCCCCCCATAGCATAATGATGCTCGCAAGAACCATACCCATATCAACCGCCGAAATACTCTCAATCTGGAATGGTGAGATAAAACCACTGACGCCAATAATAAGGGCTATATTGAAGACATTTGATCCGATAACATTACCGAGAGCCAATTGATTCTTTCCCTTCATCGCGGCTACCACACAGGTGGCCAGCTCAGGGAGAGAAGTACCTACAGCCATCAATGTGATGGAGATGAATGCTTCAGAAACATGAAAACGCTGGGCAATGCTCACTGTATGATCAACAAAGAAACGACCACCAAACACGAGTCCAGCCAAACCAAGCAAGATAAACAAGATGGCCTTACCCATAGGCATAGGTTTAACATCAGCATTGTCCTCTGTGTCGCCCTTTGACGAACGAAACGAGTCAACCATGAAGATGACAAATATCAACAACAAGAACAAAGCCTCAACGCGCGATATACCGGACATCACACTCTGCTGACCGAAACCGGTATACAATAGCATCAGTAGAATTAATGTTACCACAATAGCAAAGGGAAGATCCTTATACACATTGCTGCGTGTGAAAGCAATGGGCGAAATCATTGCAGTAACACCCAAGATGAGCAATACATTGCAAATATTTGATCCTGATACATTTCCTATAGCCATATCTCCATGACCTCCTACGGCAGAGATTACACTCGACACGAGTTCGGGCATAGAGGTACCGATACCAACAATGGTCATTCCAATAACAAACTCGCTGATACCAAACTTGCGAGCGATGCCTGATGCACCATCAACGAGCCAGTCAGACCCTACAAGAATCATCACAAGACCAGCAAGAATCCATAACAAATCAATCCACATAATAATATACTTTTTTCCTTAATTACTAATCTATACAATCTCCTTTCCAAATGGGGCAAGCGCGAGCAATGCCAACTTGAATTGTTGCATACCAAAGGGAATGCCCACAATGGTGATACAAAACACTAACCCTATCATAACATGGGCGACCGCCATTTCAAGGCCACCAAAGATAATCCAAAGGATATTGAGTGCAAGCGATCCACACCCCATAGCGCCACCACGATCAACAACTTCATGACCAAAGGGAGAGAACGAGAGTATTCCCAACTTAAACATTTGCATACCTACGGGAATACCCACAATAGTAAGGCAATATACAAAACCTAGAATAAAGTAGGAGGCCGACAAGAAAAGACCACCAAAGATAAGCCAAACAAGATTTCCTAATAGCGACATATCCATCATAATTTAAGAAGTTCAACACTTTAATTTCACTACAATGATACTGTAATTTCTATACTATGAAATTCCAATTTCTCACCTATGAAACCACCATATCACTTAATAAAAATGAGCAAAACTCAAACAAACATAGCACAAAGGTACAACAAACCGAGAAATAATTTGCTTTTTCACTCGGTTTTTACACTAATTTTAGCCTGCTTTGCAGTCTGAAGATAGGCTGCACCTCAGAATTTCTCAAATAAATTTGGAAATTCGTTCGGTTTGCACTATCTTTGCACCGCTTTTGATAAGCATAAGGTCGGTTCCGTAGCTCAGCTGGATAGAGCAACTGCCTTCTAAGCAGTAGGTCTTGCGTTCGAGTCGCAACGGAATCACACAAAAAAAGAAGAGAAATCTTGCTAGATTTCTCTTCTTTTTTTGTCATATTTTCACTTACTGTACATACAATGTTTTATTATAATTTTTGGATTCTCCATAAATTGTTCCCATTGCGGTATCAGCAGAGAATTTATACTTAGCTTTAAACTTAATCAAGTAATTGCCTGGAGTATCAGGAGCCTTGAATTTCCACATCGGGAGAGATGATTGGTTTACGGGATCAACAACCCCTACGATAGACTTTTCAGAAACATCACCCACGATAAGTTCCCACACATAATCTGCATAATAGATGTAGGCACCGGTATAACCTACCTGCATGTAAACAATCAAAGAATCACCAGCTTTGCACGAAGATATGGTATTAATATCATTCTGTGCTGTAAACAAGATGTTTTTAGGATCGTCTTTGGTAAACTTCAAGCCAGCATACTCAGGATACTTCCCTTCGGGATCAGTATGGCACGACACTAACACGAAGCCAATCACAAGCCCCACACATACTTTTAAAATATTGTTCTTATTCATTTCGTCCACTAAATATTATCAGTGCAAAGATAATGCGAATTACACACCATTACAAGCCATTGGCCTGCTTTAGCCTTTTTTAGCAATATCCGATTAGAGCTGCACAAACACCTCATCCATCTCCTTTCGCTTCTTCTCATCGGGCTCATTCGCCGTAGGATATCCTATAGGTATGAGCACTACGGGCTCGAGAGGATCGGCAATACCAAACAACTCGCGACAAAGCGTAACATCAAAATTGCATACCCAACAGGTACCCAAACCCTGCTCGGCTGCAGCTAAGCAGAGATGTTCAACGGCAATACTGATATCAATATCGGCATGATCCTTGGGCTCGGAGCGGCGACGCTTCCACGATTCTTCGTGATTAGAGCAAGCGATAATATACATAGGAGCCTCGTTAAACCAATCACGATGGTAACATTGGCGTATCTTAGCGCAATCTTCAGGCTTAGACACGATGAAGAACTTCCAGGGTTGGAGATTGACCGCTGATGGAGCCAAACGGGTACACTCCATTACATATTGCAATTTTTCGGTCTCGACAGCACGCTGCTGATATGAGCGTACCGAATAGCGGGCTTTTGATAATTCTAAGAAATTCATGTTGTTAAAATTTGAGGCCTCTCCCCCGCCCTCTCCCGAAGAGAGGGAGCTTTCAAGCAACACAAGGAGCAAGCTAGTTGTTTATTGTTTTATTTAGTTGTTTATTATTTTATTTATTTGATTTATCAGTTTCCACTCTCTAACATGAGTTAGTAAGTCCCTCCTCGGGAGGGATTGGGGAAGCCTCCCTTTATTCGTCGGAATAGTCGAGCATAATCTTACGATACTCATTAAATATCTTTGAGCGCGATACGAAGCCAAGATAACGACCATCAACATCCTCTACCGGAAGGTTCCATGCGCGAGTTTCGTCAAACTTTCGCATTACCACATCCATAGCATCGGTTACTGAGATGCGAGCTGCAGGCTCGCGCATAAACTTATCCATCGTGTATCGATGATACAATTCGCTACGGAACATGTAGTGACGCACATCGTCGAGCTGAACGATACCCTCTAAGCGATTGTCCTTATTGAGCACAGGGAAAAGATTGCGGCGTGAATCAGAAATCACAGTAGTAAAACGCCCTAATTCCATATCAGCAGTGGTAGACTTGAAATCCTTCTCAATGACATGCTCGGTACGCATAAGTGTAAGGATAGACTGATCTTTATGGTGGGTAAGGAGTTCGCCCTTCTTGGCCAAACGCATAGAATAAATGCTGTGGGTCTGAAACATGCGAATGGTAAGGAACGAGAAGGCCGAAGTGATCATCAACGGCAAGAAAAGATCGTAACCTCCCGTGAGCTCGGCAATAAGGAAGATACCAGTTAGCGGGGCGTGCATAACACCACTCATCAGTCCAGCCATACCGAAAAGAGCGAAATTGTTTTCGGGGAGATATACACTTACACCCATTGTATTGAGGAAGTGGGAAAACACAAAGCCCGAGATGCAACCCAAGAAAAGGCTGGGAGCAAAGATACCACCACAACCACCACCAGCATTGGTAGCCGTAGTAGCAAATACCTTGAAGAGCAACACAAGGGCAAGGTATACGAGCAACATGCGCGAATGGCCATAAAAGAAGGAGTTATCCATTGCAGCACCCCACTCTACTTCCGTGCTACCATTGAGCAAAAGTTCGATAGTCTCATATCCCTCACCGTAAAGCGAAGGAAAAAGGAAGATGAGCAAGCTCAAAGCGATACCTCCAATAACAAACTTCACATAGGGACTCTTGAAACGACGGAAGAAATCTTCCAACTTGTTCATTGTTTCGGAGAAGTAGAATGACACAAAGCCACAAACGATACCCAAGAGTATAACATAAGGGATACGCTCCATCGTAAACGAGTTGACCATGGTAAAGTGGAACATTGAGTCAGTACCCGTAGCGATATATGACACCGTAGCCGCTGTAACACTTGAAATAAGCAACGGCATAAGCGACGACATGGTGAGATCAATGAGCAACACCTCAATGGTAAACACAAGTCCCGCAATGGGAGCTTTGAAAATACCTGATACGGCACCAGCAGCACCACACCCCACAAGAAGCATCATCGTACGAGCATCAACACGAAACAAGCGTCCTAAATTAGAACCTATAGCCGATCCCGTGAGCACAATAGGCGCCTCAGCTCCCACCGAGCCACCAAAGCCGATAGTGATACTACTGGCCACTACCGACGAGTACATATTATGAGGTCGTATACGAGCCTGCTTACGCGAAATGGCATAGAGAATTTTGGTAACGCCATGCCCAATATCATCACGCACAATGTAGCGGATAAACAACCCAGCAAGAAAGATACCTACCACTGGATAGATAAGATAGAGGTAGTTAGCCTCATTAGTATGGAAATTCTCCGTAAGGAAATGCTGGATAAAATGGATGAGATTCTTCAGCGCGAGGGCCGCAAAAGCAGAACATAGTCCTACTAGTACGGCAAGAATCAGCGTAAAAGTCTTAGCACTGATATGCTGCTCACGCCATTGAGTGAAGCGCACAATCCACGAGGCGTTTTGATTTTGTGTATAGTCCATAGGTAAAAACAACAATCTCGCAAATGTATAGCAAATAATCCTTATAGCCAAACATTACTCCATTTTTCTATTTCTCTATCAATATACGAGAGCCACTTCACTTGCAAAGAAAAAAAATGGGACACGAAGTTCGCGTCCCATTAAAAGCATTAGAGTTATTAACCTATCAGCGTTTTACCAATGTCAGCATAGTAGCTCCTTCGGCATTGAGTAGACAAAGCGTATCTCCCTCTACCTTGAAATCAACCACATCAATGAGTGCAGGAATCATGGCATTCTCAATAGTCATGTCAGCACACCACTTGCGAGTGCTACCAATGGTTGAGAACAACGGAGTTGAAGAGTCTGTATCCAAAGGAAAAAATCCAGTCAGATAATTACATCCCGTATTGCCATATACCAACTGCTCAGCTATATTGAAACCCATGAACACATCCGCTGAGTCTGGCACAACCAGTTCACCTACAGACACCACATTCCACTCTCCATTGAGGATTCCAAAATCACGCTTTTCAGTACAACTCACCATCACATAGGCAGCCAATAAGGCTACACACAAATTGAGCATTCTTTTCATCATATTTCCAACTTGCTATTAGAGTTAAAATAAACTTTCTTCCATGCGAAGATACAAACTATTTTACAAAACGACAAAATAGTGGCATTTATTGATTGTTTTATGCTTTCTTTTATACTTTTTTTATACTTTTGTACTTATTATAACATACTATGTCAGACAATTTATAACCATCATGACACACACTATCGATTGTTTCGTACCACAAACGAACGGCACAACATTACATAATGAACTTGCAGAATGCCCTTCTATTGGGAATATATATACCATAACAAATGATACTGATACTCCCTTCATTCCGCTCGAGCGTAACCTATCGACCGAGCAATTGGAGTCAATCGCCAAGCGTTGTTCTACGGAATATCTATTATTGTACACTCATGCCGGCGGTCTACACATAGGCTACCGTGCCATAGAGCGCATGATAAGTGTGGCCATTGACAGTAGGGCCGATTGGGTATATAGTCATCGCTATGCCGTAAAACAGGGCGACACGCTAGCTATACCCACTAACGAATATCAAGATGGCAGCGTGCGCGATGACTTTGATTTTGGTCCTATGGTACTGATTCGCACCGATGCGATACGCCAGTTCCTCGCCACTTGCCCCGAAGAGATGCAACATGCTGCACTCTACCAATTGCGACTCTACATCAGCCGTACAAGCCGACTGGTGCACATCAACGAATATCTCTATACAGAGTATGAACAAGACACTCGCACCTCGGGTGAAAAGCAGTTTGACTATGTAGATCCGCGCAATAGACAAATACAAATAGAGATGGAACACGCCTGCACTACCCACCTCAAAGCGGTAGGTGCCTTTGTGGATTATCGTACATTGCAAACTATCGATGTTGCAGAGGGAGAATTTCCTTATGAAGCTACCGTTATTATTCCCGTGAAGAATCGCGCTAAGACAATTGCAGATGCCGTACACTCTGTGTTATCACAAGAGACCAACTTTGCTTTCAACCTCATCGTCGTGGACAATCATTCAACCGATGGCACATCCGAAATACTATCTCAACTGTCTGCAGTCAACGCTCAATTATCAGTCATACACCCCGAGCGTACCGATCTCGGCATTGGAGGATGCTGGGACCTCGCCATACGACACAAGCAATGTGGACGCTATGCCGTACAGCTTGATAGCGATGACCTATATAGTGGTCCACATACACTACAAAGCATCGTCGAAACCTTCCGTCACGAACAATGTGCCATGGTAGTAGGTAGTTACCGCTTGTGCAACTTCTCCTTGGAGACTCTACCTCCTGGTATCATTGACCACCGTGAGTGGACTCCCGAAAATGGCATGAACAACGCCTTACGCATCAACGGACTCGGTGCTCCGCGAGCCTTCTACACACCAGTTATCCGCTCTATTGGTTTTCCCAATGTGAGCTATGGCGAAGACTATGCCGTGGGCATTGTCATCAGCCGCAACTATCGACTGGGGCGCATCTATGACCCCATCTATCTCTGCCGTCGATGGGAGGGAAATAGTGATGCTGCCCTCAGCCCCGAACGCGTGGCTGCGCATAACCACTACAAAGACAGCTTACGCACACAAGAGTTGCGTGCACGCCAACAGCGTTAGTCCTCTGATCATAAAACTCAAATTTACTATATCCATGAAGAGATATCTATTACTCCCCCTACTCTTCTGCACCCTACTTTGCATGGCGCAGAATCGTGTTTCAGTAACCCCTGCAACGCCTTTGAATGAACCCGTATCGGGACATTATGCCAGTTGGCTAATGGGCGAGCTGACCACCTACGGAGGTTGCAACTTCCCCGATGTCCCTTGTGCCGATGGTGGTCAGAAAGTATACTACCCCATTGCCTATGGTGCTAGCGTGCCTGTGCCTGGAGGTACCGTGTATCTTGGAGGCATGGACACCGAGAGCTCGCATGACGAATGCCTTTTCCTTAGTGCAGCCGATGGCACTTCAACTCCCATTGCCTCACTTCCCAAGGGCCTGGATAACTTTTCGGCCACCTACCATGATGGCTTGTTATGGGTAGCTGGCGGACAAAGCAATGGTGTACCCAACAAAGAGGTCTATGCTCTTGCTTTCCCAGGCGAAGACAAAGCGTGGAGCATGGTTGCCACCCTCCCCGATGCATGCCGTCTACAACCCTGTGTGGCCGTGCAAAACACCGCTACCGGTTATGCCCTGTTCATCTTTGGAGGTTATCAGCCCAAATCTGAAGGACAGGAAGCCTTGGTGCACACTGATGGCGTATATATGTCTCTCACCGAACTCAAAAAGGGAAGCAACGAATGGAAGCGTACTGCCCCCACACAAGCATGGACAGATAATGCATCCGACGAAACTCGCACCCAACAAATACAGGCCATAGTGGGTAGCACCTGCAGTCCCATCGGCTATAGCCATGTACTCTTCTTCGGTGGTGTCAACCACGATATATTCCTAAGTGCCATCACAGGCCAACAAGATAGCCTATACCTACACCACCAACCCGAATGGTACCGTTTCCGCACCGATGTGCTCACCTATCACACGATCACCGACTCATGGGGTCTGCTCCCCGGTGATAGCCTCTTGGCCCGTGCCGGCGCTTGCCTTACCCCCGAAGTGGGCAACAAGGGTTGGAGCTATAGCGGAGGCGAACTTATGCCAGGTGTGCGCAGTGCCGATGTGAGCCATGTAGAGGTTATCAATGAGAAGCGTTTCGGTTGGCTCAACTGGACCGTCCTCGCCCTCTATCTTCTCGGCATGCTCGGCATGGGTCTCTACTTTATGCGCAAGGAGAATGGCGCCGACGATTTCTTCAAAGGCGGAGGACGCATCCCTTGGTGGGCAGCAGGTATCAGTATCTATGCTACCATGCTCTCGGCTATCACCTATATGACGATACCAGCCAAAGCCTACACCACCAACTGGACCTACTACCCCATGCTTTGGATGATCTTGCTCATCAGCTTCCCCGTCATCAAGTACTATTTGCCCTATTTCCGCAAGCGTAATGTGACCAGTGCCTACGAAATACTGGAACAGCGCTTCAACCTCTTTACCCGCCTCTTGGCCTCAGCACTCTTCAGCATCTTCATGATTGTGCGCATGGCCATCGTGCTCTACCTCCCCTCGCTTGCCCTTACTGCTGTTACAGGTATTGATATCTACTTGTGCATCGTACTCATGGGCTTGGTAACCATCGTCTACTGCACCATGGGTGGTGTCGAGGCTGTCATTTGGGGCGATGTAGTTCAGGGATTGATACTCGTATGTGGAGCTATCTTTGCCGTAGTATACCTTGCCATAGGCACTGAAGGTGGTGTAATGGGCTGCATTGACATCGCATTAGAGAATGACAAGTTGCGTCTCTTTGATTGGAGCAACACATGGTCGCAGGCTACATGGTGGGTCATCATCATCGGTGGTTTAGCCAATAACCTCATATCATACACCTCCGACCAGACTGTCATCCAACGCTATCTCACCACCCCTGACGAAAAATCAGCAGGACGCGGTATCCTCGTCAATGGAGTCATGAGCGTATTCGTCTCCGTAGCATTCTACATGATAGGCACAGGCCTCTACACCTTCTATAAGACTCATCCCGCAGAATTGGATGTTACCATGGGGCAGTCTGATGCCATCTTCCCCTTCTTTATGATGAGCCAAATGCCTGCTGGGGTGGCAGGAGCACTCATTGCAGCCATCTTTGCTGCTACGATGAGCACTATCTCAAGCAACATCAATAGTGTAGCCACCGCCTTCTCCATCGACTTTTGGAAGCGCTTCCGCCCCACCAGTGATTCGCAACTCGTTGTCGTAGCTCGCTGGGCTTCAGTATTAAGCGGTTTGGTCGGCCTGGCTTTAGCCTTGTTTATGGCCACTTGGAACATCCAATCGTTCCTTGACTTTTTCAATGAAGCATTAGGCCTGCTCACTAGCGGTTTAGGTGGTCTATTCTTCATTGCCGTATTCATGAAACGCGTCAAAGGCAATGCCGCACTGGCAGGCTTCGTAGCAGGTGAAGCTGTCGTATTCTGGATGAGTGAGTACACCACAGCCAACTTCCTCCTCTTCGGAGCCATCGGTATGGTAGTGAGCATCACCGTGGCATGGCTACTCTCACTAGGCACCTATTTCAAAAAGCATTAACAACAACTTAAACATATATCAATATGATTGATTTCAAACAACTGGCACAACAGTACAAGAGCGAACTTCTGGATAGAGTGATGCCCTTCTGGATGGAAAAGAGTATCGACAACGAATTTGGTGGCTACTTCACCTGCCTTGAGCGTGATGGCGAGGTATTCGACACAGACAAGTTCATCTGGCTCCAAGGTCGCGAGGTGTGGATGCTCTCTACCCTATACAACAAAGTTGAGAAACGCCAAGAGTGGCTTGATGCAGCCATCCAAGGCGCCGAGTTCTTGAAGAAGTATGGACACGATGGTAATCTCAATTGGTACTTTGCCCTCGACCGCGAAGGACACCCGCTCGTAGAGCCCTATAACATCTTCTCCTACACATTTGCCGTTATCGCTTTTGGTCAGCTCTCCCTTGCTACGGGCAATAAGGAGTATGCAGAAATAGCCAAGAAAACTTTTGATATCGTACTCTCAAAGGTTGACAACCCCAAAGGCCGCTGGTCAAAAGCCTCGCCCGGTGCCCGCTCACTGAAAAGTTTTGCCCTGCCCATGATTCTTTGCAATGTAGCGCTCGAGATTGAGCCCCTTTTGGATAAGGATTTTCTCGACCAGACCATTGAAACCTGTGTACACGAAGTGATGGATGTGTTCTACCGCCCCGAATTGGGTCTTATTGTTGAGCACTTAGGCACCAATAATGAGATGGTGGACTGCATGGATGGACGCCTACTCAATCCTGGCCATGCAATCGAAGCCATGTGGTTCATCATGGATCTCGGCAAGCGTCTTGGAGACCAAGCCCTGATAGAGAAAGCCGTGAAGATAGCCCTAGCCGAAGTTGAATATGGTTGGGACAAGCAATATGGTGGTATCTTCTACTTTATGGACCGTCTAGGTCGTCCTCTCCAGCAGCTCGAGTGGGATCAAAAGCTTTGGTGGGTGCACATCGAGACCCTTATCACCATGATTAAGGGCTATGAACTCACTGGAAATACAGAGTGCCTCACATGGTTTGAGCGCATACACGACTATGTGTGGAGCCATTTCATGGACCCCGAATACCCCGAATGGTTTGGTTACCTCAATCGCCAAGGCGAAGTACTGCTCACCCTTAAGGGAGGCAAGTGGAAAGGATGTTTCCATGTTCCCCGTGGTCTCATGCAAGTATACCAATCACTGGAGCGAATCGCTGCAAAA
>JAFYMV010000003.1 GCA_017548225.1 Bacteroidaceae bacterium
AATCTACAGATATAGCTTCAAGATAGGCGGCGGCTCGGAAAAACCCAAATAAATTTGGCTTTTCGCTCGCCTTGCACTATCTTTGTAAATTAAAATAATATTTTAACAAAAGAGTATAAAAATGCTTACGATTAAACTCATCACTGAACAGACCGAACGAGTAATCAAAGGCCTTGAGAAGAAACATTTCGGCAATGCCGTAGAGACCATAAATCAGGTTATCGAGCTCGACAAGAAGCGTCGTGCTGCGCAGACCGCTCTCGACAAGAACCTTGCTGAAGCCAAGCAACTGGCTGCACGCATCGGCGCTCTCATGAAGGAGGGTAAGCGTGAAGAGGCTGAAGCTGTAAAGGCAGAGGTAGCTGCACTGAAGACCACCAATGCTGCTCTCGAAGAGGAGATGAAGCAAGCTGCAGAGGATACACAGAACTTGCTCTACACCATCCCCAACATTCCTTACGATGAGGTACCCGAAGGTACTCATGCCGAGGACAATGTGGTAGAGAAGACTGGCAATGAGGTGCCCAACCTCGGTCCCAACCCCCTGCCCCATTGGGAACTGGCAAAGAAGTACAACCTTATTGACTTTGACTTAGGTGTGAAGATTAGCGGTGCAGGATTCCCCGTATACCGCGGCAAGGGTGCTCGCTTGCAGCGTGCCCTCATCAACTTCTTCCTCGACGAGGCTCGCAACGCTGGCTACGAGGAGATCATGCCACCCACAGTGGTAAATCAGGCTTCAGGTTATGGCACAGGTCAGCTCCCCGACAAGGAGGGTCAGATGTACCACTGCACAGCCGATGATCTCTACCTCATCCCTACAGCTGAGGTACCCGTAACCAACATCTACCGCGATGTAATCATTGAGGAGAAGGATCTTCCCATCAAGAATACTGCTTATACCCAGTGCTTCCGTCGTGAGGCTGGCTCATATGGTAAGGATGTGCGTGGCTTGAACCGTCTGCACGAGTTCTCAAAGATTGAAATTGTACGCATCGATACTCCCGAACACTCAAAGGAGTCACACAAGGAGATGCTCGAACATGTAGAGAGCCTCGTTAAGAAGCTCGAGCTCCCCTACCGCATACTACGCCTTTGTGGTGGCGATATGAGTTTCACTGCAGCCCTCTGCTTTGACTTCGAGGTATACTCTGCAGCCCAAGAGCGTTGGTTGGAGGTTTCTTCGGTATCAAATTTCGACGCTTACCAGGCCAACCGTCTGAAGTGCCGTTATCGTCGTGCCGAAGACAAGAAGACCGAGCTCTGCCACACACTCAACGGTTCTGCATTGGCATTGCCCCGTATCTTGGCGGCAATCCTCGAAAACAATCAGACCCCCGAAGGCATCCGCATCCCCAAGGTACTCGTGCCCTACTGCGGATTTGATATCATTGATTAAGAGATAAAAGTTGGAAATTAAGAATCAGATAGAGTGATCGACGCTCTGCATAGGTTCTTAATTTCTAGCTTTTCATAGGATAAAATAGGTAATTAGGTAAAAAGGGAGTTAGGCATAAGGAGCAAAGGGGCATGAGCATCCTTCATCCTTGCTAATGCTTAACTGAAGAAGATTGACATGGCGAAAAGAGAGATTAAGCAGGAGGAAATCATTGCGGCTATTGCCGATATGTGGGAACTGCTGACAGACGAACAACGCACCCTGGTGGCCGATCATCTGGAGGTAAGAAGATACAAGAAAAACCAGAAGATCTATACTGAAGGCGAAAAGCCCAGCCACTTGCTATGCCTCCTTGAAGGTAAGGTAAAGATTTATCGTGAGGGCGTAGGAGGTCGATGCCAGATTATGCGCGTAATAAAGCCGGTAGAGTATTTTGCCTACCGCGCGTGGTTTGCCGAAGAGAAATTCGTAACTGCTGCTGCAGCGTTCGAAGCATCTATCGTCTGCGCTATTCCAATGAGTGTCATCGCACAATTAGTAAACACCAACAACCGCTTGGCCATGTTCTTCATCAAGATGCTGGCCATCGACCTTGGTATATCTGACGAGCGCACTGTAAACCTCACACAGAAGCATATTCGCGGCCGTTTGGCAGAGTCACTGCTCTTCTTGAAGGAGAGCTATGGATTGGAAGAAGATGGCGCCACCATCAGCATCTTCCTCTCACGCGAGGATTTGGCCAACCTGTCCAACATGACCACCTCGAACGCCATACGCACACTTTCCCTCTTCGCTGCAGAAAAACTGATTGCCATTGACGGCCGAAAGATTAAGCTCATCAACGAAGAGGAGCTACAGAAAATCAGCCGCATAGGATAAGTATTGTAAATAAATACTTTTATAAAATAATAAAGGATGAAAGTCTGACTTTCATCCTTTATTATTTTCGTAGGATAGATAACTGCTACTATAAGCAAACAATTACCTAAAGTATTCGAGCCTTGAGGGAGCGACAGTAAACCCCACCTCTCTCCCCTATCCTATTATCAATCGGGAACGATAAAGTTCAGGAACTCGGGCATGAGTGAAATCTCGAGGGGGCACTTGTAGTCGAGTGTGCGTCCATCGATACAAACCACAGCTCCTTCGGTCTCGTTTACCGTAACCTTCTTCGTACGATAGGGCTTCACTTGCTTATGATTCAAGATGCGTCCGCGCAGCAGCATCCACAAACCCTGTATGAGCTGTCGAAGCTCAGGGCGATATACCACCGACACATCGAGCCATCCATTGTAGGGCACAGCGCTAGGGGTGAGTCCATATCCACGCGAGTTGCCCACACATACTGTCATCAAGCGTTCGTTGATAACCTCTTCATTCACTTTGAGCTGCATCTTAAACAGTTTGCGACGCAAGAACAAGCGGAAGAGGCTGATGATATATGTCGGGTTGCGCTTGCCCCAATAGTGCATACACTCGTCAGAGATCTGAATGGCTTCGGCACCAAGACCGATGTTCACCGCCATTAGGAAGTAACGCTTGCGCACCATCTCGCCATCCATAAAGGCGCAATAGCCCACATCAATCTTACGGCATGTGCCCTTAATGATGCAGTCGATAGCACGCTTATACTCATCGACGCCCAATCCCCAGAAATCGGCAAAGTCATTACCGATACCATTGGCGATGATGCCAAAGGAGATGTCGTCCAGGTTCTCCACCGAAGAGGTCATGATACCATTGATTGCATCATTGACAGCCATATCTCCACCCACGATGACAATGGTCTTGTATCCATTCTCCACATACATGCGGGTAAGTCGCTCCACCGCGCCATAGTCTTCTGATTGTATGTAGTCATACTGCACCTTCTTCAGTTCCAGATATTCCTTTATCTGATGCCAGCGGCGGTGTTTCTTGCGCACTCCTGCCATCGGCACATATACTATACCCCATCGGTTAGAATTCTTACTCTCTTGTATCATATTTATTGTTATCCTTTTTATTTTAGCATGCTGACGATGCACTCCACTTTTTCCTCTGTAGGCATTGTAGCATCAATCCAGTGTATAGGTACTCCGCGTCGTTCCATGCCACGGAAGTAGGTCATCTGTCGCTTGGCAAACTGGTGAATAGCTATTTCCAGCTGGCTCACCATCTCCTCGTAGGAGAGTTGGCCGATGATGTACATCGTCAAGTACTTATACTCCAATCCGTAATATATCAAGTCGTCCGGAGCAACACCAGCAGCCAAGATACCCTTCACCTCGTCGACCATGCCCTGCTCCAAGCGTTCGCGCAGGCGGCGGCTGATGCGCTCACGACGCAATTCGCGCGACACATCTAGGCCGATAGTCAGACTCTTAATCTCAGGGAACTCACGAATGCTCACATCATGTGTGCGGTAGTACTCCTCAATCTCAATAGCACGGATGGCACGCTTGCATGTGTCCACATCCGTCGTATTGTGCAACTGCTTATAACCACGCAGTATGTCTGTAAGTTCATCGAGCGACTTATCAGCCAATGATTCGCGCAGCGCTTTGTCTTCAGGCACCTCGACCAGATGATATCCTCGCAGCACCGACTCCAGGTACATGCCCGTACCGCCACACAACACTGGCAGCTGCCCTTCGGCACGCAACGCCTCGTACACCTTCAAGAAGTCGCGCTGATACTCAAATACATTGTACTTGTATCCAGCATCTGCAATATCTATCAAGTGGTACGGTACCTCACGCCCATCGATACGGTATTCGCCCAAGTCCTTTCCCGTGCCCAAGTCCATAGAGCGATACACCTGACGGCTATCGGCACTGATGACTGCCGTTTTCAGCCTGTCGGCCAGCGCCACGGCGAGCGTTGTTTTTCCGCATGCCGTAGGGCCAAGGATAGTAACGAGGTTATACGATTGCATTGGTTTACCTATCTTATTCTCTTTATGTTTTTTGCGAGTACGCAATTAGCGTGCAAAGTTGCAAAAAATCTTCAAGTCTTACAACCTTTTAAAGATATTTTTTCAATTCCGTATAGAGCCTCTGCACGGGCAATCCCATCACATTGAAGTATGAGCCTTCGATGCGCTCCACACCGATATATCCTATCCACTCCTGTATGCCATAGGCTCCCGCCTTGTCCATCGGACGGTAGTGGGTAACATAGTGCTTTATCTCCTCATCGGTAAGCGTGGCAAAGACCACATCGCTACGGCTCACGAAGGTGCTGCTCTTCTCGGCAGCCACGATGGTTACCCCCGTATACACTTGATGTGTGCGTCCACTCAAGCTACGCAGCATGGCCACAGCCTCCTCCTCATCGGCAGGCTTGCCCAGCACCATGTCATCGAGGCACACGATGGTATCGGCAGTAATGACAATTTCGTCATCGGCCATCGTAGCGCGGTAGGCATCGGCCTTTGCACGCGATATGTAGGCAGCCACCTCGCTGCCACGCAGGGTGTCGGGGTACGACTCATCAATGCCGTCGAGCACGCGCACCTCATAGTCATAACCCAGCCCGCCCAGCAGTTCGCGTCGGCGGGGCGAGTTAGATGCAAGAACAATCTTGCGCATCGTCGTATCGCTATTCATAGTCTTGTCTTTTCGATATAGTTACTTATTAATGCATAGATTTCGCGCAGCTCCTCGTCGTGAGCCAAAGCCTCCATGTGGCCCTGCATCACTCCCTTGTCGCCACGCACGGCTGGGCCCGTCTGCGCCTCACGCGGAGCCAGCACATGCACCTTCGCTGCCGTCTCATCAATGAGTGGCATCAGCACCTCGAAGGGTATTCCCTCCTCATCGAGCAAGCGATGGGCAGCGCCATACATGGCATTGGCAAAGTTGCAAGCAAACACCGCAGCGATGTGCAGGCGTGCCCGGCGCTTCGAGTCGGCACGAAACACCTTGTCCGACAAGGCATGTGCCAACGCTTCTGTGCACTCCAGCGCCTCCTCGTCAGAAGCCTCCACGAAGAGCGACACCCTCCGCATGTCTACCCCGCGCTCCTTGCTGAAGGTCTGCAGCGGATACAATATGCCATAGCGCTCTGCCCCACACTGCTGCCATAGCTCCATACCTATGCTCCCTGCCGTATGCAGGTATAGAGGGCGCTTACCAGCCATAGTCACCACCTTCTCGGCCACGCAGGGCAATGCCCCGTCGGCCACGCAGGCAATGTAGATGTCGGCATCGGCAGCCACCTCCTCAAGGTCTGCCGTATAGGGTATGCCCAGTGGCTCAGCGATGCAGCGTGCCGCAGCTTCGGTACGCGACCACACCTGCACGATCCTCACCCCTGCCCGCACCAATGCCGGTGCCAGATGTGTGGCCACCCTACCCGCCCCAAGCAGCACCACCGTGGGGCCTTCGGTGCGGGTTACCACTCGTTGAGGTGTAGCTTCTCCCATTGCAGATGCTCTTCATTGAAGGGTTTGCGCTCCACGGCCTTGTGACCTACAGCCACGATAGAGAGCACCTCCATAGTCTCGGGTATGCCCAGTATGCCGCGCACCACATCGTCAGAGTTACGCCCGTCGATGGTCTTGCGTCGGCGCACCTGTACCCAGCATGAGCCCAGCCCCAGCTCTTCGGCCTGCAGCTGTATCATGAGCGTAGCGATAGAGGCATCCTCTATCCACACATCGCTTGCCGCAGGGTCGGCACACACCACGATGGCGAGCGGAGCACCATCGATAAGTCCCGAGCCATGCTCCTTGCATGCTGACAGGGCGTGCAGCTTCTCTTTGTCGTCAACAAGTACAAACTGCCATCCGTTGGTACGGTGCGATGAGGGCGACATCAGTGCAGCGCGCATCAGTGCCACAGTCTGTTCTTCGGTGAGCGGCTCGTCAGTAAAGGTACGGCACGAGCGGCGGGTTTGGATAAGGTCTTTGAAATCCATGTGTTGAGTTATGAGTTATGAATTGTGAGTTATTATTATCGTTCGATTGAGAGGTAAAGGTACACAAAAGCGAGCGAATAACGCAAACATTGGCAAACAAAATGTAAAAAGCGGTGTTACTTCGGTGTTATTAACCCTATAAAACGGATAAAGCAATGAAAAAAATGCTAACCATGACGGCCGTTGCGTGCTTGGCCGCATGTGCCATCTCGTGTGGCAACAAAAAAGAGAAGAATGCCCCGATAGGCTATGAGAGCTACACCGACAGCATCTACATGGTGAACGACACCACCCTTGGCGAGCTGCAGACCTACACCTACGAGGGTGTGCTCCCCACCGATGCTGGCATCCCAGCCAACTACATGCTCACCATCTACAGCTACGACCTCAACAACGACGGCAGCTATAGCCTCATCGAGAGCTACACCGAAGCCAATGGCGCCGCACGCACCCAATACGATGAGGGCGAAGTGTTGGTGATGGTAGGCATACCCAATGACTCTACCGCCATCGTGTACGAACTCATCTCTTATAGCAACCGTCCCCGCCTGCGTCTCGCAGCCGAAGGCGACAGCGCGCTTCACAAGCTCGACAAAGACTTCCGCCGCGCAAGCCACGACGCACGCCATAAGTTGCATAGACGATAAGTTCTAACGATAACGATGACGATAACGAAAACGATAACGAAAAAGCAGCGAACAGACGATTAACTATGTTGATACCGCGATGCGGTATTGTCTAAACTCCTGCACTCCTAAACTTCTAAACTTCTAAAAAAAAATCTTCTTATGAAAAAGCTAATCCCTCTCCTCTTTGCAGGAGCCTTGCTGGCCACAGCATGTGAGAAGTACCCAGACACCAGTGATCTGGACAACAACTACCTCGTGTATACCAACTACGATGACGACACCGACTTCAAGAAGTTTACCACCTTCTATGTCCCCGACAGCGTGCTCATCATCGACAACAACACCGACAAGCCAAAGTACCTGTACGGTACTCCCGCCTCTGACATCATCATTGCCAACTACATCAAGGGTATGGAAGATGCAGGCTATGTGCGCACCCTTGACAAGGAAAGTGCCGATCTCGGTTTGCAGATCAGTTACATCGAGGACACCTACCGCTTCCGCTACTTCAACGACTACCCCTGGTGGTACGGCTACCCCTGGTACTGGAACTGCGCCTACTGGGGCAACTGGGGCGGCTGGTACTGGCCCTACAACATCAGCTACTCCTACACCACCGGCTCAGTACTGGGCGAGCTCATCGACCTCACCGAGACTCCCAGCACCTCGAAGACCCTCCGCGTAGTGTGGACAAGCTACATCACCGGCCTACTCAACAGCAATGGATCGCTCAACACCACCTATGTGCAAAACTCCATCGCACAGGCCTTTGAGCAGTCGGTTTATCTGAAGAAATAAAAGCCTCTCCCCCGCCTCTCCCAAGGAGAGGGGCTTACAAACAACTCCAACAGTCAACAGACAAGGTTTGCACAATGCAAAGCTCAGCGAAGCAACAGACTCCATCTGAATGGTAAGTCCGTAGACCGTAGACAGTTGACTGTAGACAAAAAAAAAAAAATAAACCCCTAACCTTTAACCCCTAACTCATATGAAAACCCTTAAGAAATACACCCTTCGCGTGGTAGCTGCCGCAGCTCTTGCCATCGGTATCAGTATGCCAGCCCAGTCACAAGTGTCGCTCGATGCCTACTACAATGTAGACTGGCAGCTCAACATCCCCAGCAACAAGTATGTTGACAAGGTCAGCGGTTGGGGCATGAACTTCGATGCCGGTTGGTACCTCACCCCCGACATCGCCATCGGCGCCTTCATGAGCTACCACACCAACAACCAGTACATCGACCGCAGTGTGGTGCAGGTATCTGACGAGACCGCCATCTACACCGACCAGCAGCGCTCGCTCTACCAGCTCCCCTTCGGCGTCACCGCCCTATACCGCATCATCGAGAGCGACTGGCAGCCCTATGTAGCCATGAAGCTCGGTGCTGAGTATGCCTACACCTCATCGTACTACAATATCTACAAGTCGGGTGCCGACTCATGGGGCTTCTACCTGTCTCCCGAGATTGGCATGCGCTGGTACCCCTGGGCCAACGGCATGGGCTTGCACGCTGCCGCCTACTACAGCTTCTCTACCAATGAAGCCACTGTCATGGGTGCCAACCTCAAGAATCCCAGCAACTTCGGTTTCCGACTCGGCTTGGCCTTTTAGGGCAAGCGGGGGTATGAGTCCCCCCACTCCGCCCATTTTGTAAGCCCCATGTGACATTCCTTCGCGCCGCTTAACATTAGCAGCAGAAAGTGCCACTTTTTCAGAGCTGCACCCCACCTTTTTTCTTGGTCGGTTGGTGCAGCTCCGCCATTATTCGTACCTTTGCACCGTGTTTTTCATGGTATTAGATTTATAAAGTAAGAAGAAGGATGGGTCGTCGTGATGACGACCTTCTTTTTTCCAAGAATCCACAAAAAAAGACACAAGCGCACCCCACGGAAGAGGTATACACCTGTGTCCTTTATGTCAAGCGTAGCGCCCTACCGTCACTTATCGCACAGCGATGCACTCGATCTCTACGCGAGCCTCCTTGGGCAATGTCTTCACCGCCACAGCCGAGCGTGCAGGGCATACACCCTCAAAGAAAGAGGCATACACCTCGTTCATCTCGGCAAAGTCCGCCATGTCGGCAAGGAATACGGTAGTCTTCACCACATTAGCCATTGTCAATCCCGCTTCGGCAAGGATAGCCTTCATGTTGGTGAGCGACTGACG
>JAFYMV010000140.1 GCA_017548225.1 Bacteroidaceae bacterium
AAGCTCCACCTCCTTGGCTACGGTCACGCCGTCCTTGGTGATGTGGGGAGCGCCAAACTTCTTCTCGATGATCACGTTACGACCCTTGGGGCCGAGGGTTACCTTCACTGCATTGGCAAGCTCGTCAACGCCCTTCTTGAGTTGCTCGCGAGCTTCCATATTGAATAAAATGTCTTTAGCCATAGTTGATTCTTATTTTTTTGAGTTTATTACTTTTAGGATTACCTAAGGGTTCCTAGGGGCTCCTAAGACTTTCTAAGACAGCGTGTTATTCCACGATAGCCAAGATGTCGCTCTGGCGCATGATGAGGTACTTGGTGCCATCGAGTTCGAGTTCAGTGCCTGCATACTTGCCATAAAGTACGGTATCGCCTACCTTTACTACCATTTCCTCGTCTTTGGTGCCGTTGCCCACGGCTACTACTTCACCCTTGAGGGGTTTCTCCTTGGCGGTATCGGGGATGATGATACCACCGATGGTTCTCTCTTCGGCCGGTGCGGGTACTACGAGCACGCGGTCTGCTAATGGTTTGATGTTCATTGTTGGTTAATTTTTTATAGTTGTTGTATGAATAGTTGTCCTACACAGCTATGTGAAACGAAAAACATGCCACGAATGTTTCCGTAGCTCCACGCTGACATAATTCGCCCGAAAGATGTCTTGTCGTGTCTCTTTTATGACAGAATGTCGGTTTATTCGAGTTCGAAGAGTAGCTTCTCTAGCTCCTCTGCCGAGAGGCGGCGGTGCAGTTGTCCCTTGTGAGCTACGGTGATAGCCCCAGTTTCCTCTGATACGACAATGGCTAGTGCATCGGTCTCCTGCGCTATGCCCAGCGCGGCACGATGTCGCAAACCTAGCGACTTGGGGATATTCATGCTATGCGATACGGGTAGCAGGCAGCCAGCAGCGACAATGCGCTTTTGGCTGATGATCATGGCGCCATCGTGCAGGGGGCTGTTCTTGAAGAATATGTTCTCAATGAGCAGTTGGTTGATGTTGGCGTCAACCGTTTCGCCCGTTTTGATGGCCTCGGTGAGATTGTTGCTTTGCTCGATGACGATGAGGGCTCCTTCCTTGCGCTTGGACATGTTCATGCAAGCCATCACGATAGGCATCATTTCGGCATGGTCGCTAGGGGTGGCATCCTTCTTAGCGAAGAAGTCGAGTACACGGCGCACTCGGCGCTGCGACCCTACATCGCGTAGGAAACGGCGGATGTCGTCCTGGAAGATGACGATGATTGCTAAAGCACCAACATTAACCAATGTATCGAGGATGCCGCCTAAGAGTCTCATCTGGAATATCTGCGATACGAACAACCATATTGCCACGATGATGAGTATGCCGATGAAGAGATTGAGCGAGCCAGACTCTTTCATAAACTTATATAGGTAGAAGAGCATGAGTGCTACCAGTAGCACATCTATCAAGTCTTTTATTCCGAAACCAAGTAACATATTATTTTTGTGTTTAGTGTTTTGTGTTTAGGGATTTCATCTTTTCAACAATATTGACCGCCTCTACGGCTGCTTTCACATCGTGTACGCGAAGGATATGTGCCCCTTTCATTAGGGCTATGGTGTGTAGTGCGGTAGTGCCGTTAAGTGCTTCTTTAGGGGTGCAGTCAAGGTGCTTGTAAATCATTGACTTGCGTGATATGCCTACCAATAACGGACAACCGAGCAAATGTAACTCTTCGAGGTGTGCCATGAGGTGGTAGTTGTCGTCAAGTGTCTTGCCAAACCCGAAGCCTGGGTCTACGATGATGTCGTTTACGCCCATTAGGTGTAGGCGATTGATACGCTCGGCGAGACTATAGGTGAGCAGAGAGGTGGAAGTGGCGCCCGTTAGGATATAGGGAACCTGTAGGTTGGCCACAGTTGTGAACATCTGATCGTCGGCATCACCGCCATATACATCGTTGATAATCTGTACGCCATATTCCTTGACGCATCGTTCGGCCACTGAGGCACGGAATGTGTCTACTGAAATAATAGACTCTGGAGCGACCTTGCGGATGGCTTCCAGAGCAAAGGTAAGTCGGCGCATCTCTTCTCCTTCACTTACAGGTGCTAAGCCTGGTTTGGTTGAGCAGCCTCCCACATCAAGTATAGAGGCTCCCTCGTCAAGCATCGCCAAGGCGCGCTCGGCTACAGCTGCAGCCGTACGAGCTTGTGAAGCTTCGTAGAATGATTCGGTTGTAGCGTTGAGTATACCCATTATCAAGGGGTGGTTCAATGTGAACAGTTGTCCTCTAATGTTGAGTGTATAGGGTGGAGGGAGTAGCATATTCTGACTAGATAGGCATTATCCATGCAAAGGTATAAGAAAAAAAGTAGAAACCATTTCTAAAACCACATTTTTCTTGCGAAATATCTTCTGTTTGGAAAATTACGATATTCTCTTTATCTTTGCGAAATTAATACTTATTAATACAAAGCGCAATGAACAGTCGTATTCTATGGAGCATGTTGGTCTGCTTGATAACCTCTCTTAATATGTGGGCGGATGGAGGTGTAGATTCTTATTTCTCTACACCGAATAATCTTGTGCCCGTTCAGGTGCGCAGTGCACGCAATGCCAATTATGTAATAAAGGTTAATGGTGCAGCTGATTATGTCGGTCATGCAGTGAATAGTGGTACCTGTGGTTATGATGCTAACGAATTATGGTATTTAGTGGGTGTAGCAGACTCGTTTAAGATGTACAGTCGTGTGGCTGGTAATTCATTGGCTCTCACGCTAAACGGAGCGATTGAAGGTGCGGCTGCAACTTTAACCGCTGAAGGTACACCCCTTTGTCTTACCGTTCATGATGATGGCACTTATACACTTTCGCCCAAGGGAACTACAGAGTTGAGTTTCAATATGTATGGAGGCAACGGACAAGATATTAAGCTGTATAACGCTGCTGACAATGGTTCAAGATGGACTTTCCGTCTTATTGATGTGAGCCGTGCTCTCACTTTAAACTATAACGCGCAACTCGAAGGCGGTTATGCTGGCAATACCAAGATAGGAGAGGTGGCCATTACCATTGACGGCGTGAAAGGGACAAGAATGCTTTCCAAAGATGATATACCTACAAAAAGTGTATGCTATTTGCCCGAGGGAACTGAGTTTAGTGTTGGTACGGGTATGGTATGTCACGGGTGGACTATTAACATGGAAGGGACTCCCATGTCAGGTGTGTTGCCCGCTGAAGGACTCTCTATTGATGTGGATATTGCCGTAGATAAGGATAATAAGTATCAGTATCTCTACCACACACCCGATGCTAATGGTAAGCCCTATCGTATACCAGCCATTGCTACGGCTTCTAATGGGACAGTCTTTGCAATCTCTGATAATCGCCCTTGTGGTATGGATATCGGTTATGGTGAGGTTGATATCAAGTGTCGTATTTCGAACGACAATGGGGAAACATGGGGGGAGGAATTCTTTGTGGCCGACGGTAAGGGAGGCAGTAGCAATGAAATGACTACTGGATATGGCGATGCCGCTATCGTTGCCGATCGTAAGAGCAATCGCCTGCTTGTGATGATGGTGTGTGGACGCACTGTGTGTTGGAATGGGCGCTGGACACCCGAGAAAAGTCTTACCGACCCTGCTATAAACCGAGTGGCGCGTGTCTATGCTACTTATAACAAAAAGAATAAGGAGTGGGAATGGGGGCAGCCCGAAGAGATAACCAATGACATCTACACTCTCTTCCTTAAAGATGGCGAGCCTACAGTGTCTTCAATGTTTATAGGTTCGGGGCGTATTGCGCAAAGTAGTCGCATCAAGGTAGGTGACTACTATCGTCTCTATTGTTCTATGTGGACTCGCGATAATGGTAACCGCGTACTTTATTCCGATGACTTCGGTGCTTCATGGCATATCTTGGGCACTGTTGATGATCGTCCTGCGCCCCATGGCGATGAGCCTAAGTGTGAGGAGCTTCCTGATGGTAGTGTGCTCTTGAGTAGCCGTAAGAGTTATGGTCGCTATTTCAATGTGTTCCGCTATACTGATGTGAAGAAAGGAATAGGAACATGGGAGGGCGTTGTTGCTACCGATCAGGTGGGAGACCTCAAATGGGGAAGCAACAGTACCAATGGTGAGCCTCTGCGTATAGGCAATGTGCTGTTTCAGTCTGCTCCTACAGGCAATGGGCGTACCGATGTAGCGTTGTTTTACAAAGTGTTGGGTACCGATTCTAAAGAATATACTCCTACAGCACTCTCTTCAGGGTGGACAAAGATACCAGTATCAACCGTAAGTTCAGCTTACTCCTCTCTATGCATTTTGCCCGACGGAAATATCGGCATGCTTTATGAAGAGGCTCCGGGCGATTACTCCATCGTATATGTTCCCATCATCTTGAAGGATGTGCTCCCTGCTGATGTGTATAAGGCAACTCAA
>JAFYMV010000141.1 GCA_017548225.1 Bacteroidaceae bacterium
AGACGAGCTTTCATCTCGGCATCTACGGGGATCATCAGCTTCTGCAAGGGCTGCTTCACGATGATGTTTACCTTCTTACGCAATGCCAATCCCATAGAAGACACCTTCTGTGCCATCTCCATGCGCACCTCGAGTTCCTTGTCCACGAGTGCATCGTCGCATACGGGGAACTGTGCCAAGTGTACCGAAGCCACAGTGTCGCGACCAGTGGTGCGTACGAGGTCCATGTATAACTTATCGGCATAGAACGGAGCGATGGGAGCCATCAACTTGGCTACAGTCTCCAAGCATACATAGAGCGTCTGGTATGCAGCCAGCTTATCTTCAGTATAACCTGCACCCCAGAAACGCTTACGACAGAGACGCACATACCAGTTAGAGAGGTTGTCGTTCACAAAGTCATTGATCAAGCGGCCTGCGCGTGTAGGCTCATAGTCGGTGTAACATGCATCTACATTCTTCACCAAGGTATTGAGTTCAGAGATGATCCAACGGTCAATCTCAGGACGCTCGCTCACGGGGATCTCCTGCTCGCCATAGCAGAAACCATCGAGGTTAGCATAGGGAGCGAAGAACTTATAGGTATTGTGCAAGGTACCGAAGAACTTGCGGGTAACCTCCATCACACCCTCCTCATCAAACTTGAGGTTATCCCAAGGCGAAGAGTTAGTGATCATGTACCAACGCAAGGGGTCGCTACCATACTTCTCAATCGCACCGAAGGGATCAACGGCGTTGCCCAAACGCTTCGACATCTTGTTGCCGTTCTTGTCGAGCACCAAACCATTAGAGATCACCGCCTTGTAAGCCACGCTACCCTTCACCATAGTAGAGATAGCGTGCAGTGTGAAGAACCATCCACGAGTCTGGTCCACACCCTCAGCAATGAAGTCGGCAGGATATACGGTATTGTTATCTACAATCTCCTTGTTCTCAAACGGATAGTGGAGCTGAGCGAAAGGCATAGCACCCGAGTCAAACCACACATCGATGAGGTCAGTCTCGCGCTTCATCACCTTGCCAGTTGACGATACCAGGAAGATATCATCCACATAAGGACGGTGGAGGTCAATCTTGTCGTAGTTCTCCTTATCATATACGCCCGGCTCGAAGCCCATCTCCTTGTAAGGATTAGAGGTCATCACGCCAGCGGCGATAGCTTTTTCAATTTCGTTGTAGAGTTCCTCTACCGAACCAATACAGAGTTCCTCGCCATCCTCACTACGCCAAATGGGCAGAGGAGTACCCCAGTAGCGTGAGCGGCTCAGGTTCCAATCGTTGAGGTTCTCCAGCCACTTGCCGAAACGGCCAGTACCGGTTGACTCGGGCTTCCAGTTGATGGTCTTGTTGAGTTCCATCATCTGCTCCTTCACCGCGGTAGAGCGGATAAACCATGAGTCGAGCGGATAGTAGAGCACCGGCTTATCGGTACGCCAGCAGTGCGGATAGTTGTGCACATGCTTCTCAATCTTGAAGGCCTTGTTCTCGCCCTTCATTGAGAGGCAGATGAAGATATCGAGCGATTCAGCCGCCGCAGCAGCCTTCTCGTCGTACTTGTTATCTACGGTAAACTGGGGATCATAAGCGTTCTTCACCCAACGGCCCTCGTAGTTCTTGTAGAGTTCCTTGTTCACACAAGTGTTCAAGAACTGCTCGTCGAGCTCCTCCATGAGGTAGAACTTACCAGTGAGGTCCACCATGGGTCGAGTCTCACCCTTCTTATTGATCATGTACAATGAAGGAATACCCGCAGCGCGAGCCACGAAGGCGTCATCAGCACCGAAGGTGGGTGCGATGTGTACGATACCTGTACCATCCTCTGTGGTCACATAGTCGCCGGGGATCACGCGGAATGCCTTGTCTGAAGCATCCTGCCAGTTGCCATTCTCGTCAACGCTTACGGGCTTCACCCAGGGGAGCAACTGCTCATACTCCATGCCTACGAGGTCGGTACCCTTGTACTCGCCCACCACCTTGTAAGGTACGAGCTTGTCGCCGGGGTTGTAGTCCTCGAGTGCGAGGTCGGCAGCCTTTGGGTTGAAGTGCATACCCATCAATGCCTTGGCCAATACCACGGTCATCTTCTCGCCCGAGTAAGCGTTGTATGTCTGTACAGCCACATAGTCAATCTTGGGGCCTACGCAGAGCGCGGTATTTGAGGGCAATGTCCAGGGAGTAGTAGTCCACGCGATGAAGTACGGTGTACCCCACTCTGCCATCTCGGGCTTCGGGTTCTTCATCTTGAACTGACCGATTACGGTAGTATCCTTCACATCGCGGTAGCAACCCGGCTGGTTCAACTCGTGTGAACTGAGTCCGGTACCTGCAGCAGGCGAATAGGGCTGAATGGTGTATCCCTTATAGAGGAGACCTTTGCCATAGAGTTGCTTGAGCAACCACCACAAAGTTTCGATATAGCGATTGTCGTAGGTGATGTAAGGATCGTCGAGATCCACCCAGTAACCCATCTTATGAGTCAAGTCAGTCCACTCCTTGGTATACTTCATCACATCCTTGCGGCATGCAGCGTTATATTCAGCCACAGAGATAGTTTTTCCGATATCCTCCTTGGTGATACCGAGCGCCTTCTCCACGCCCAACTCCACAGGCAGACCGTGAGTATCCCAACCCGCCTTACGCTTCACCTGGAATCCCTTCATCGTCTTGTAGCGGCAGAAGATGTCCTTGATGGCGCGCGCCATCACATGGTGAATACCCGGCATACCGTTTGCCGAGGGAGGACCCTCATAGAATACGAATGAAGGGCAACCTTCGCGTTCGGTCATGCTCTTTGCAAATACATCCTTTTCGTCCCAAGCCTTGAGCACCTCTTTATTCACTTCAGAGAGGTTCAACTGGCCATATTCGGTAAATTTCTTATCCATATAGTGTATGTGTATTATATACCTATTTTAAATAATTTGCAAAGATAGTGCAAGGCGAGCGAAATGCCAAATCTCAACGAGTGAATATTATAGAAAAGTTTTCGATAACTAAGTGAGGCAGATCACTGTTTAAAATAGAACAAGGCACTATACTTATATTACTCAGTATAGCACCTTATCATGATCACCACAAGAAAAAGAACACGCCATAATGCTTACTGCGGTTCATCGCCCAGGCGTATGCGCCCCGTCTCGAGCGCCAACTGCTCGTAGCGTTCGCGTAGGCGAGGCATGCGTGAGGCGCGTATGGAAAGACGCAGGCGACAGTCCATCTGGAAGTCCTGCTCCACTACCGTGGGCTCCTCCTCTTTGACGATGCGCATCACATCGTTCATCATCGGATACTCAAAGAAGACATCGAGTGTAAGGTCTACGGTCTTCTCCACCACCTCAGCCATGTCAAGTGCCTCAGCCGCCGCCGCTTTATAAGCCACAATGAGTCCGCCCGTGCCCAGCTTGATACCGCCAAAATAGCGTACCACCACCACGAGGATATCCGTCAGTTCACGGCTATTGATAGCCCCTAAGATAGGACGCCC
>JAFYMV010000142.1 GCA_017548225.1 Bacteroidaceae bacterium
GCTACTACCCGCTTCGATGAAGGGGAAGAGGCTACTGCCATCAACACGCTCGCCACAAGTAAGGATGGCGTCGAGGTATGCCTCGTTGTTGATGACAAAGTTGAGTGTCTTCAGACGGCCATCGCCAGCAGGGTACATGAAGTTGACCATGCGGATGCCAGTCTCCTTGATATAGCGCACGATATCGGCCTTTGTGAACTCGTTGCAGGGTTTCTGCAAGTGAGCTACAATCTTATTGGGGTTGAGGGATAAATCTTTATTCATATTCTTTTTTTTGACAACAGACAACGGACAACGGACTACAGACGCCTCCGGATGAATGTTGCTGAGTTATTAATTTTGACAACAGACTACGGACAACGGACTACAGACGCCTCCGGTTGAATGTTGCTGAGTTATAAATTTTGACTACAGACTACGGACTACAGACTATTACTTTTTGATTTAGATTGCGATAAATATAAAATCATGTTATAAATACCACTGGATACATTTAAGATCTTTGCCTGCAATTCTACACGCTGATCTGGAGAGCAGTAACCTAAATCTTCACATAGATATAACATACTTTTTACTTCAGAACAACTTCCTTTGGCAATATTTAAATAACGCACAAACACTGAATCCGAATTGTACTCAAATCCTTCTGCTATGTTATTCATAATGGACACCGAAGCACGCTGAATCTGATCTTTGAATCCATAATCGCGATTATCAGCCATTAACTTATAAATAAGTGAGACCAATTCACGAGCATCAATCCATATACGCAGATTCTCCAATGTCCTATTTGCCATACTTGACCAGTTTACAGGTTGTCTATCGTCCGTTGTCTGTTGTCCGTTGTCTGTTGTCTTTTTACTTCACTCCCTTCTTAAGCACATAACGGATGAGGTCATAAAACTTCTGCACGGTGGGGATGAGTACGCGCTCGTCAGGTGAGTGAGGCGACATCAATGTAGGACCGAACGAAATCATGTCCATGCCCTCGTTTACGGCACCGATGATACCGCACTCGAGACCAGCGTGGATAACCTTCACCTCGGGCTCCTTGCCGAAGAGCTCCTTATAGGTCTCCTTCATGGCTGCCAGCACCTGTGAGTTGACATTGGGCTGCCATCCGCTATAGCTACCGCTAAACTCTACGCGCATACCCGCCATAGAGAAGCAGCTCTCAAGTGAGATAGCCTGATACATCTTCATGCTCTCTGAAGAGCTGCGCACGAGCAGGCTGAACTGTGCCTTACCCTCGCCAATCTCTACGATAGAGAGGTTGCTTGATGTCTCCACCGTGTCGGGGATAGTGGGGATATAGCGCATCACGCCGTTCTGACAAGCCAGAATGGCATCGATAAGGTTGTCGCGTATCTCTTCGGGAGTCTCGCTCTCGGGCATCTCTACCTCCTCTACGGTAAGGGTGATGCCGCTCTCGATAGTGGCAAACTCCTCATTGAAGAGAGCCTCGCAGCGTGCTGCCAACTCCTTGATATCCTCTACTGCATCTTCGGGCAAGGTGAGCACAACGAATGCATCGCGGGGGATGGCATTACGCATGTTTCCACCCTTCCACTGTGCCAACTGAGCATCGCACTCGAGCACAGCCTCACGCACGAAGCGGCCCATGAGCTTATTGGCATTGCCACGGCCCTCGCAGATCTCGAGTCCCGAGTGTCCACCACGCAAGCCTTTCAAAGTTACGCGTACAGCCTTGTAATCATCTTCGGGCTCAATCTCCATGTATTGCAATGTGGCAGTCACATCGATACCACCGGCACATCCGATATAAAGTTCGCCTTCTGCTTCAGAGTCGAGGTTAAGCAACACCTTACCCTGCACGGTGCCGGGCTTCAGGCCAAATGCACCAAACATACCGGTTTCCTCATCAGCAGTGATAAGTCCTTCGAGCGGACCATGCTCCAGTGTGTCATCTTCCATGATGGCCATGATAGCCGCCACACCCATACCATTGTCAGCACCGAGTGTAGTGCCTCGTGTACGCACCCAGTCGCCATCCACATAACAGTCGATAGGGTCTTTTTCAAAGTCGTGAGTGCTCTCGGCAGTCTTCTGCGGCACCATATCCATGTGGGCCTGCAGTACGATACCCTTGCGGTTCTCAAGTCCCGGTGTAGCGGGCTTGCGCATGATGATGTTACCCGCCTCATCCATAAAGGTCTCTACACCGATTTTCTTTCCGAAATCGAGGAGGAACTGCTGTACGGGTTCGAGGTATCCCGACGGACGGGGCACTTGTGTCAACTCATAAAAATGTTTCCACACGCTCTGAGGAGCTAATTCAGCGATTGTACTCATAGTTTTTTATAATTTGGAGTTAGGAGTTAGGAATTAGGAGTTCTAATCCTAACTATCTTATCAATGTATAATTTTAATTTTCAACTTTCTTTTTACGGTTTCTCACCTGCAATGCCACCCAGCCATACACACCGAGCATCACCACGCCAAGCGTCTGGAAGGTATGCACGATGAGTGCGAATGACGAAGCGTTCGTCTGCGACACCCCATAGAGCGTCATCATGGAGATGACCACAAAGTGCCACGGCCCTGCCCCATTGGGAGTAGGAATGATAATAGCCAAACTGATGGCAGCAAATATCACCAATGCCTGCACCGCAGAGAGCTCTGCTGTGAAGGGGAAGCAGAAAAATGCAATATAGAATTCGAGAAAATATCCCACCCATATACCTAATGTATACAGTAGGAACAACCCCTTGCGGTTCATGGTTTTGAGCGAGAGCAGTCCATCCACGAATCCGCGTATCGTATGCTTAATCTTACCATAGAAGGCCGAGTTGCGCAACCATATCCATAGCATGGCACATGCGCCCACGACAGTACCTAATATAATATAGGTCTTTGGCGAGGTAAGGAGGGCTGTAAATGCTCCTTCATTGGTACCCGTCTGCGCAAACAACGAAGTAAACACATCCAGCTGGGTCAGCAGCATCACGCATACAAACACTGCCACCACTAGCATATCAACCAATCGTTCGGCCACGAGCGTACCCAGCGACTTGCTGAAGGGCACATCATCGTATTGGCTCAATACCGCACAACGCGACACCTCACCCACACGCGGCACCAACACGCTCGAAGCATAAGCAATAAAGATAGAGTCCACACAATCACCCGTCTTGGGACGATAGCCAAGAGGCTCCAAGGTGATGAGCCAGCGCAATCCGCGCAGCACATGGCTCAATGTGATGGGAACAAGCGAAGCCAGCAACCACCAGACATTCATCTCGTGAAGGAATATATGCTTCGCTTCGGCAAAGTCAAAGTCGCGATACATCCAATAGAGCAATGCCGCAGCAATCAATACCGGAAGTAATATTTTAGTTGTCTTTTTCAGAACTTTTGTCATATAATACAAGGTCTCTTGTGTGCAAAAATAGCATATAATTTCGTTCCATACAAACGATTTGCTATAAATAACGAATCACATATCACATTTTACATTGGCATGCGCTATCAGGTCTTAAAACCTTATAGAGAGAACAACAACCCACTATATTACCAACATACTTTGAGAATATAACCAATAGTCAGTACTTCAACACAAGTAATGCAGTATTTACATTGCCGTACTCGAGTTCTTCGGTATAAGTACCGTCTCGTTTATATATCCTTGAAGGCTCTTCATTCTGATCCTGCACCTCGAACTGCAAATAATCCGCCCACTCTTAATAAAAAATCAAAATTTATACATAACTTTGTACAATGATTGCACAATAGATATATATCGTTAAAAAACATAAACCAATGAACACTGTAGTACAAGTGAAGGACAAGAAGTTTGCCCTTTACATTTCAGAAGAGAAGATTCTGGCCAGAGTAAAAGAGGTAGCTGCCAAGATGGACGAGGACTTGAGAA
>JAFYMV010000143.1 GCA_017548225.1 Bacteroidaceae bacterium
CTCCGTATACTATCGCACTGCTCGTGCCCAATAAGGAGAATATCCGCACTCGTCTTAAGGAACAAGGTCTTGACCTCAGCACTGAAGAGGGTCGTAAGGCTGGTGTGCAGATTATTGATGCTGACATCGCTCGCTTCAAGAAGGGTGGCGACTTGGCAGAGCTCTTCCCCGATCGTTGGTTGCCCAGTACCTTTGCTGTGTTGCCCGAGGCATTCACCGAGCAGAATGGAATGATGAATAGTACCATGAAGATTGTTCGCGGTAAGATTGAAAAGGCTTATGCTGACCGTATCGAGGGGCTTTATACTCCCGAAGGTAAGACCATCCTCAATGCTAAGAACCTCGAGTCATTGGCATAATGGATCAATCATCAAGAGTCATGTCTTGGTGGAATAAATCAAAAGCAGGGCGCACTAAAGTGTGTCCTGCTTTTTTGTATTCATTAATGTATTAGCGTTGAAAGTCGCCTCGTGTGTAGTCGATATGGTATCCGATGTTATGCAACTCGTTTTCTAACGCAGCGAGACCTTCTGCTGCTTCGGCTCCCCATGAGGCTTTGTTCTCGTATATCGCATACTTGGCTCGTACACTTGATGGAGATAGATTGGGCATCACGACATTGGCTCCTGAGAGTATGCCTTCAGTGCGTCCTGTGGGGATGAGTGTGGCAAGGGCGGTGGTAGAAGGAATAAGTGCATGGGGTAATAGTAGGCGGACAATGGCTATGGTGGCAAGGGTGAGGCTGAGTGTTCCTGCAGGCTCATCGCATAGTGGTGTAGCAGGGTGGGGAAGGAAGGGACCTATGCCTACCATCTCGGGTTGCATGCGCTCAAGCAACTTTAAATCTTCTACGATATGCTTCACCGTTTGTCCCTTTACGCCAATCATCATTCCCAAGCCGACTTGATACCCTGCACGCTGTAGCGCTTCGGCACAAGAGAGGCGGTGGGCGAGTCCTCGTCCATATGGATGTAGTGAGGCGTAGAGTTCTGCATTTGCTGCCTCATGGCGTAGGAGATAGCGGTCGGCACCAGCTTGTCGTAATTTGATATATGATGCTTCGCTGCGCTCGCCCAATGAGAGGGTGATAGCGGCATCCGGATAGCGGTTTCGTATTTCGGATACGAGGGGAAGTAGCCATTCGTCGGTATGCGTGGCATCTTCGCCTGCTTGCAGCACGAAAGTGCGGAAACCTAAGCGGTAGCCCTCTTCGCAGCATGCGAGCACCTCCTCTTGTGTCAATCGGTAGCGTTCAGCGGTATGGTTACTACGGCGCAGACCACAATAGAGACAGTTGCACCGGCAGTAGTTAGATAGCTCGATGAGTCCTCGTACATAAATACCAAGTCCGAACTGCTTGCGGGCAGTCCGGACGGCTGTAGTGCGTAAATAGTGCAATGTGTCGGAGTCTTGAGTCGCGTGCTCGAGCAATTGCTCCAAAGCAGAGGCGTCGAGCGTGTGATGGCGTTCCAACTGCTCAATCAACTCCTTCATCGTGTCTTAAGTTTAGTGGCTCCACCTCTCCTCAAGAGAGAAAGGGTGGGGTTCCTTTATCTTTTCTTCAGTTCGGCATCGAAGGTCTTCTTGCCATCGCCATAGGCGGTGTGTACGCTTGGACCAGAGATGCAACCACCATCGCATGCCATGACTTCAATGAACTGGGCGGGAGACTTTCCGGTCTTGCCGTAAGCCTTGAGCAGTGCCACATTCTTCTTGTTGAGTCCGGCAATCTGTAGGGTGGTAAAGTCGAACTTGTCACCTACAAACTCCTTAACGGCACCCGTCACACCACCACTCTCGGCAAAGCCATGTGCGGCACGACATGATGCGCAGTCAACGGGATGAACACTCTCCTTACCCAATTCAATGTTCATGCCTTCGAGCATTGCATGTATCTCTTCGAAGGTGAGTACGAAATCAACCTTACCTTCGAGATCTTCGCGGCGTGCCTCCTTGCGCTTGGCAATACAAGGACCTACAAACACGAGCTTTGCATTGGGATGTTTCTCGCGGGCAATGTCGGCCGTATAGATCATGGGCGAATAGGTTGAAGAAATATACTTCTGCAGGTCAGGAGCGTGCTTGCGTGCCATCTCAATGTATGAGGGGCAGCATGAGGTGGTCATGAAGGGTTGGCCTTCTTCCATCTTCTCTGCAAACTCGTGAGCCTCGTTGGCTGTAGTTACTTCAGCACCGCGTGCAACCTCAATGATATCCTTGAAGCCAATAGCCTTGATAGCACCATACACCTGTTCTGTAGGAACATTGTACTGTGATAGGATAGAGGGAGCTACCATTGCTACCACCTCTTCGCCACGGCGTATAGCCTGCAATACATCAAATACCTGTGAAATCTCAAAGATGGCACCGAAGGGGCAGGCGTTCATGCACTTACCGCAGTAGATGCACTTGCTCTCATCGATATGCTCAACACCGAACTCATCCTTTGAGATGGCGCCTACAGGGCAAGCCTCTTCGCAAGGTACGGGGATGTATACGATGGCGTGGTATGGACATGCTGAGTAGCACTTACCGCAGCTGATGCACACTTTGTGGTTGATGCGACCCTGTGAGGTGTCGGGGTCAAACTCAATGGCATTCTTTGGACAAGCATGTTCGCATGCACGAGCCTCACAGCCACGGCAAAGGTTGGTGATGGCATAATTGGTGCGTACGCATGATGAGCAAGCCTCGTCAATAACGCACATGATATTGTCTTTCAGTTTAGTGCGGTCAATCGCCATCTTGGCATAGTCTGCAAGAGGCATCAGCTCGTCGGTCTCGTCGGTCATGTCGTATCCCAACAAGGGGAGCGACTTGTATTTCAGTACGGCGCGCTTCTTGTGGATGCAGCAACGGCCACTGGCTTGCGAGTTGCGGGGAGCGAACTCGATGGGTACTCGGTCAATCTCTTCAGCCAATTTCCCCTCGTTCCAAAGGCTTACATACTTGGTAAGCAGCTTTTGGCGTACTATCATTACATTATTTTTAATAGCCATACGATGTGCAATTAGATTTCTTTATTGGATGATGAAATGTCTTGTTATATTTACTTGACTACACCTTGTGCGATGAGGTACTCGGCAATTTGTACTGCATTGAGTGCTGCACCCTTCTTAATCTGGTCGCCCACAATCCAGAAGGTGAGTCCGTTCTCATTGGTCAAGTCCTTACGGATACGGCCTACATATACAGGATCCTTGCCAGCAAGGAAAAGGGGCATAGGATACTCCTTCTCTGCGGGGTTGTCCATAAGTACCAAGCCGTCGCCTTTAGCAAATGCTTCGCGAGCCTCCTCTACGCTGATGGGACGCTCGGTCTCTACCCAAATGCTTTCAGAGTGTGAACGGAGTGCGGGTACACGCACGCATGTAGCGCTGACATTCACATCAGAGTGCATAATCTTCTTGGTCTCGTGGTACATCTTCATCTCCTCCTTGGTGTAGCCGTTTTCGGTGAATACATCAATCTGAGGAATGAGGTTGAAAGCGAGCTGGTAGGCAAATTTTTCTACGGTTACGGGCTCATTGGCCAATACTTGGCGGTACTGTTCGTAAAGCTCGGCCATAGCTGCAGCACCGGCACCGCTAGCAGCCTGGTAGGTAGAAACATGTACGGTCTTGATGTGTGAGAGTTGCTCAATAGCCTTCAATGCTACTACCATCTGGATGGTGGTGCAGTTGGGGTTGGCGATGATGCCACGCGGACGGGTGAGTGCATCCTCTGCATTTACCTCGGGCACAACAAGGGGTACATCCTTGTCCATACGGAAAGCGCTACTGTTGTCAATCATGATAGCACCATGCTTGGTGATGGTCTCGGCAAACTCGATAGAGGTACCGCCACCTGCTGAAGTGAAGGCAATGTCGACACCCTTGAAATCATCGTTGTGTTGAAGCAACTTTACGGTGATTTCCTTGCCACGGAAGGTATATGTGCTACCTGCGCTACGAGCTGAACCGAACAATACGAGTTCGTCAATGGGGAAGTTTCTCTCTTCGAGCACACGGAGGAACTCCTGTCCTACAGCTCCGCTGGCTCCTACAATCGCTACTTTCATATAGTAATAAATGTTTGAGTTATAAATTATGTGTGCAAAAATAGATAAAAAACTTGAAAACGGCAATATATATACCTTATTAGATATATATAAGTCCTATTTCTTGCGCAAATTTGTCATGCTTGCGTTTCAAACAAGCAAGTCTTGTGAGTGGAGTGGTGAAAAAAAGCGGTTTAAAAGGATTTTTTAGGCATTAGGTGAGATTTCGTTGCTTTTTGTGTACGACTTAAGAAACCTTTTGTTAACTTTGCAAAGATTACATGAAATAGAATTAACTATTACTTTAATAATAACACAATTATTATGCAAAACATTGACAATTTCAACTTTGCCGGTAAGAAGGCAATCGTGCGTGTAGACTTCAATGTACCCTTGAACGAAGAGGGTAAAATCACTGACGACACCCGTATCCGCGGTGCGCTCCCTACCTTGAAGAAGGTATTGGCTGATGGTGGTGCACTCATTATCATGTCACACATGGGTAAGCCCAAAGGTAAGGTGAACGCTAAGTATTCACTCAGCCAGATTGTTGACGCTGTGTCAGAGAAGCTCGGTGTACCCGTACAATTCGCTCCCGACTGCGCTAAGGCTGCTGACGCTGCTGCTGCGCTCAAGGCCGGTGAGGTATTGTTGCTCGAGAATCTCCGTTTCTATCCCGAAGAGGAGGGTAAGCCCGTTGGTATTGACAAGGCTGACCCCGCTTACGAGGAGGCTAAGAAGGCTATGAAGGCTTCACAGAAGGAGTTCTCTAAGACTCTCGCTTCATATGCAGACTGCTACATCAACGACGCTTTCGGTACCGCTCACCGCAAGCACGCTTCTACTGCTGTTATCGCTGACTATTTCGATGCTGACAACAAGATGCTCGGCTATCTCATGCAGAAGGAGGTTCAGGCTGTTGACAATGTGTTGTCAAACATCAAGCGTCCCTTCGTTGCCATCATGGGTGGTTCAAAGGTATCTTCAAAGATCGGTATCATCGAGAACTTGTTGGGTAAGGTTGACAAGCTCATCCTTTGCGGTGGTATGACCTACACCTTCGCTAAGGCTCACGGCGGTGAGATCGGTGAGTCAATCGTTGAGATGGACAAGTTGGAAGTTGCTCTCGGCGTAGAGGAGATGGCTAAGAAGAATGGCGTAGAGTTGGTACTCAGCACAGATTGCACAGCTACCAATGGCCTTGACTTCGGTACAATGAGCGTTAAGGAAGGTGCTGAAATCATCAGCTGTCCTTCAGATAAGATTCCCGCAGGTTTTGAGGGTGTTGATGCTGGCGCAGAGAGCCAGAAGGCATTTGCTGCTGCTATCGAGGGTGCTAAGACTATCCTTTGGAACGGTCCTGCTGGTGTGTTTGAGTGTGATGCCTTCACTGCAGGTTCACGCGCTATCGGTGAGGCTATCGCTAAGGCAACTGCTGAGGGTGCATTCTCACTCATCGGTGGTGGTGACTCAGTAGCTTGCGTTAACAAGTTCGGTTTGGCTGATCAGGTATCATACATCTCTACTGGTGGTGGTGCTCTCCTCGAGGCTATCGAGGGTAAGGTACTCCCCGGTGTAGCTGCTATCCAGGGCTAATATCCAATAGCATAAATAGAAGAAAAGGCGAAAGTTTGACGACTTTCGCCTTTTTCTTTAATATATACTTGTATATAGGCTTTGTTTTGTTAAAAAGAATATATAACTTTGCGGTGTTGGATAGTGTATATATACTTATTTTACCAATATAAAATCTAAAGCAAAATGAAAATCTTATTGACAGGTGGTGCAGGTTTTATTGGAAGCCACACCTTGATTGAGCTTACCGAAGCTGGCCATGAGGCTGTAGTAGTTGACAATCTTGACAACTCATCTCCCATCTCACTGAAGCGCGTAGCCAAGATTATTGGCAAGGAAGTTCCTTTCTATAAAGTAGATATCCGCGATCGTGAAGGTTTGCAGAAGGTGTTCGATGAGCACAAGTTCGATGCTTGTATCCACTTTGCCGGTTTGAAGGCGGTAGGTGAGAGCTGTGCTAAGCCCCTCGAGTATTACGAGAACAACATGAACGGTACCTTCGTGCTCGTTGATGTAATGCGTAAGAATGGTTGCAAGAACATGATCTTCTCATCAAGTGCTACCGTATATGGTGACCCCGCTATCATTCCCATCACTGAGGAGTGTCCCAAAGGTCATTGCACAAACCCCTATGGACAGACCAAGTCTATGCTTGAGGAGGTGCTCATGGATATCCAGAAGGCAGACAATGAGTGGAACATCGTATTGCTCCGCTACTTCAATCCCATCGGTGCACACAAGAGCGGTACTATCGGTGAGAACCCCAATGGTATCCCCAACAACTTGATGCCCTATATCACACAGACTGCAGTAGGTAAGCGTGCTGAGCTCGGTGTATTCGGCGATGACTACGATACACACGATGGTACTGGCGTACGCGACTATATCCATGTAGTAGACCTCGCTCGTGCTCATGTGGCTGCGTTGAAGGCTATCGTTGCCAACAAGGGTATCGCTATCTACAACATCGGTACAGGTCACGGTTACTCAGTACTCGATGTAGTTAAGGCGTTTGAGAAGGCTAATGGTGTTCCCGTACCTTATGCTATCAAGCCCCGCCGTCCGGGTGATATCGCTACTTGTTACTGTAACCCTGCTAAGGCTGAGGCAGAGCTCGGTTGGAAGGCACAGTTCGGTATCGAGGAGATGTGTCGCGATAGCTGGAACTGGCAGAAGAACAATCCTAATGGATTTGAGGAATAATCTCCTAAGATACCAGATAAATAAAATAGGATGCACCTGTGGGTGCATCCTATTTCTTTTTTTTGGGGGGGCTTGGTGGAATATCTAGATTTCTAGATATTCTAGATAATCTAGGAGCTCTAGATCATCTATAGCTTACTTCAACTTGCTCTCCCAGAAGTTAAACATCTTGGTAAAGATATGGTAGCGGGTGTTGCCGCCATAGATGCTATGGTTGCGGTTGGTGTAGTAGTGCATGTCGAACTGCTTATCGGCTTGTACCAATGCCTCAGAATATTCCATGCTATTGCGTACATGTACATTGTCGTCGGCCATACCATGCATAAGGAGTAGGCTTCCGTTGAGGTTTTTAGCGCGGCTGATAGCTGAAGTCTTCTCATAGTTATCATTCTCCTGCGGAGTGCGCATGAAACGCTCGGTGTATACCGAATCATAAAAACGCCAGTCGGTGGGAGGTGCTACGGCAATACCTGCCTTGAAGACGGGCTCGCCTGTCGACATGGACATCAATGTGTTGTAACCGCCGAAGCTCCAACCCCAGATGCCGATACGATTTGCATCTACATAGGGTAGAGTAGCAAGGTGCTTGGCTGTTTCCACTTGGTCGGTGCTCTCACGGAGTCCGAGTTCCAGGTAGGTGCAGTTCTTGAACTCGGCACCACGACTGCCGGTACCGCGACCATCTACACATACCACTACATAGCCCTGCTGCGCAAGGAATGATTCCCATACGAGTCCGCCATAGAAGCCTGAACGCCAGCTGTCGAGTACCTCTTGTGATCCAGGGCCACTATACTGATACATGATGATGGGGTATTGGGCTGAGTGTTGGGGGTTGAGTGTTGAGGGTTTTACCATCCAACCGTTGAGCACATCGCCATTTGATGTAGTAAACTGGAAGAACTCTTTGGTAGGCATGCCGGGCTGGTTGAGCTTTTCGGCCAAAGCTTTGTTGTCTACAAGAGTTTTCAGTATCTTGCCCTTTGTATTTTCGATAGTGATCACATTGGGGGTGCAGAGGTCTGAGTGGGTATGCACGAAATACTGCAAGTTTTTGCTGAAGGTAGCGCTACTTGTACCTGTCTCAGGGGTGAGTCGGGTCTTCTTGCCCTTCTTGTCCTGACGGTATATGGCACGGCGCATGGGGCTGGGCTCATTGCTCTGGTAGTAGAACTCGCCAGTCTTCTCATTGCGGCCATAAAAGTCGGTCACCTCATAATTACCATCGGTGAGCTGCGCTACGAGCACACCATTGAGATTGTATTGATACAGGTGGTTATAGTTGTTGCGTTGGCTCTGCAAGATGAATCCATCGGTAAAGAAATGTATGTTCTGGTAGGTAGCCTCATTAATGTAGGTGTCTGATTCCTCGCGCAATACAAGCTTACAAACCGTAGAGCGTGGGTTAGCCATGTACATATCCATGCGGCTCTGATGACGGTTGAGGGTGATGATGGCCAACTTCTCGGGATCCGAAGTGAAATGGATACGGGGAATGTAATCCTCCTCGTCAATCTGCAGGTCCATTTGGCGTGTTACCTTTGATTTGATATCGTAGGTGTGTACGCTTACCTTGGAATTGTCTACGCCGGGCATCGGATATTTATAGGTGTAAGCTCCGGGGTAGAGTGTGTTCTCTTCAAAACTTGGTGCCATACCACGATACATGGCGAAAGAGAATGAGGGTACATGGCTCTCTACGCTCTTTACATAAGCAATCATCTTGCTGTCAGCACTAAACTCATAGCATTTGCTCATGGTAAACTCCTCTTCATATACCCAGTCGGGGATACCGTTGAGAATTTCGTTGAACTTGCCGTCTTCTGTTACTTGCGATTCGCTATTGTTGAACATCAGTTTTACCAGGTGGATGTTGTTGTCGCGAACGAAAGCAATCATCTTACCATCAGGTGAGAATGAGGGCACCTGCTGGGGACCACCTGTTGAGAGTGGCTCCATCTTGTGGTTCTTTACATCATAGATATAATACTCTGCCGTGAACGAGTGACGGTAGATGTAGTTTGTCTTTGTCTGGAGCAATATGCGGTCTTCTGAAGGCGACATGATGTAGCCGTCGAAACGCTTGAAATTGCATCCGCGTGTGTTGTTCACAGAGAACAGGGTGTCTACCACCTCGCCTGTCTTGAAAGCATAGCGTACGATGCTGGTGCCACCACCACCTATCATCATATAGTGCTCACCATCGTTCATTGAGCGCATGCCGCCCACGCCATGGGCGCTATATTCGCCGTTGGTCATCTTACGGATGGTGATTTGCTCGGTTGCTTGTGCTCCGAGCGCGAGCAGCACACCGGCTGCAAGAGTCATAAGGAATCGTTTTGTCATATCTCTATTTGTCAATTATCTTGCGAAGATACGAAAAAGTGTGCAGAGTGCAAAATATATACCTTATTATATTGGCAGGGAATCATCGTCAAGAGTTTTTGTTGACGAGATTGGTTTAAGGGAAGAGTTATTATAACTAATATTGCAGGCAGTTTTAATATTGTACAATGATGCTTATTGAAGATGTGTAAAATTATTCACATGTCGAGTTCTGGAATAATTATGATTTTACTGTAAATAAGAATTATAAGATTTGTGTTTTGGCGGAAATAATTATAGTATTTAACGTGATTTACTCTATCAGTTTATTTGTGGGGATAGGGTGGTTTATGCTAGCCTCTATACTCTTTACTAGCTTTTTTCGCAGGTGTGATGAGCTGCGTTTGGACTTGCGAAAAAAGTATATTGCAGGTGTGAAAAAAGAGTGGGTATACTGTACGACTTTTCTCGTGCGCTTTTCTCGTGCGCGAGCGAACATTTTAAAGATTTCGTATGGATAGTTAATAAATCCTAATTATTTTTCGTATCTTTGCAAATTAGAATCCTAAAGAACTGTTTCAAAATGAAAATGATAACAACTTTGCATAAGGTACAGCGCATGCTCAAGAGGCTGAGTGTGGCGTGCCTGTGTGGCATGTCTGTCCTCTTGTTTGTTGCATGTCAGGAAAGCGACGAAGAGATCATCGACCCCGTCTATGCCGTTGACTTAGGCTTGTCTGTTAAGTGGGCATGGTGTAACTTGGGAGCCAGTAGCCCTAAAGAAGGTGGAAGTTACTATGCTTGGGGAGAAACTACGGCAAGAGCTAATAACTGGAATGCAAACAAGAGGGATTATAAACACTACGACTCTTATACTGATAAATTCAAGTTTATTGGTTCTAATATCAGTGGTACATCGTACGATGCTGCACTTGGGTCGATGGGTGATGATTGGCACATGCCCACCAAGGATGAGTTTCAGGAACTTATTGATAAGTGTACTTGGGAATGGGTTACCCTCCATGAAAACGACTATTATATTGATGAAGGTGAATTGAGCTATCAAACAGGTTTTTTGATTACAGGTCCTAACGGTAATAAGATATTCTTGCCTGGAGGTGCGTATTGGTCGGGTACCAATGAGTCGTTTGGAGATGCTAATTCTACATCATATATTCTTTCTGCCTCATATAGTGAGGATGGTACAATCAGAGGAAAAGCATGTTACGATCTTAGCTTTATCCGTCCAGTAAAAGGTGAATTGAAAGTGACTGATGATGAGAAGGAAAACCCCACGTCTGTCTCTATCGTAGACCTTGGCTTGAGTGTCAAGTGGGCCTCATGCAATGTGGGCGCTACCTCTCCCGAGGAGTATGGTGACTATTTTGCTTGGGGTGAGACACAGATAAAGTCGACCTACAACTCAGGTAATAGCATTACCAATGGTTTGTCTTGGCAGGAACTGTTCGCCAGCAATATCATCGGTGATGGCGGCAACTTGACCCCCGCCTACGATGCCGCAACGGCCCACTGGGGCAGTGAATGGCGCATGCCTACAGAGAGTGAAGTGCAAGAGCTCTACGATAAGTGCAATTTTGAATGGGCTACGATGAATGGAGTCTATGGCCGTAGGGTTACTGGCCCCAATGGAAACACTATCTTCCTGCCAGCCTCAGGTTTCCGCTATGGTACATCTCTCAATAGTGAGGGGGCTTACGGCGGCTTTTGGTCTGCCACGCCCTATGAAAATGGTGCGTGCATATTCTACTACGATACTGAGAATTACTCCACAACCGACAACCATCGTTACTACGGCCGAACAGTACGTCCGGTCTATGCTGGTGTACCTTCACAGATGATAACTATCACGACAGGCGATGCTACCGATATTACTGCCTGGGGTGCAACACTCTTCGGTGTGGTGGGCGGCACCTACGATCCCATCACCTGTGGCATCATCTATGGCACATCGTCAGACATGTCGTCTCCGTACAACAAACGTGAAGAGACAGTCTCTTGTGAAAATTATGCTTTCGAAGTCACCAACC
>JAFYMV010000144.1 GCA_017548225.1 Bacteroidaceae bacterium
CAACATCTTCAATCTCTTGCTTATTCTCGGTACTGCATCTACCATTTGTCCACTCACGATGGGCGGCATCACCTTCGTTGATTGGGGCGTGATGCTTCTCTCCAGCTTAATCCTATTAGCCGCAGTATATACCTTTGAAAAATACACACTTGACCGCAAAGATGCCCTAATCTTCCTACTTATCTACGCAGGCTATATGGTATGGCTGTTCAATTGTTAGTCTAAGTTAGGTCGTTAGATTAATGCAGACAACACCTCATGCCAAGACTTAATTCAGGTATGAGGTGTTTTGATATAAAATCATGTATAGATTCAATTTTTCTTCATCAGTCGCAAAGCGCGTCGACCGAGGAGGAGTACCGAAAAGAAGAAGCCGATGGGGTAGGCCATCCATACACCGCGTATGCCCATGCCGCAGGGAAATCCAAGGAGGTAGCCCGAGGGGATGGCAATGAGGAAATTGGTGATGAGTGATACCCACATGATAATTTTTACATCAGCAAGTCCACGCAAGGCGTTGGCGAGAATAATCTGTGTGCTATCAAAGAACTGGTACAAAATGAGTATGGGGAATAGGCTGATGACAATGGCGGTAACCTCGGTGTCGGAAGTGAAGATGCGGCTAATGTCTCCTTGTACTCCCCAAAGAATGATGCACACCACAGCTGCTGTGGCAAGTCCGATATGTAGTCCAGCGGTAGTGACCTTGCGCACCTGCATCCAATCGTTTGCTCCCTTGAAATAGCCTGTGCGTATAGCTACAGCTGCCCCGATGCCAAGGAAGGTCGTATAGCTGAAGGTGGAGATGGTAATGACAATCTGATGCGCAGCCAATGACATGCTGCCCAACCAGCCTACCATGATGGCGGTGAGGCAGAAGGTGCCAGCTTCTAATCCTTGCTGTAGACCGATAGGCCAGCCGAGAGCGTTGAGACGACGCCATGAGATCTTGTCGGCCCGCGAAGCGAAGAATCCGATCCGGTAGGCTCTATAGTGGCGTTTCATGGCAAATACGGCCACGAAGAGTAGCAACATAATAATGCGCGATACGAGTGTGCTGATGCCAGCGCCATAAAGCCCCATTTCGGGCATGCCACACTTACCATAGATGAGAATATAGTTGCCGATGATGTTGAGCGTATTCCCTATGATGAGTATCCACATCGATACTTTGGGGTCGGCAATGCCCTCGACAAACTGGCGGAAAGTGTTGGCGGCCATCAGGAAGAATACCGACACTATGATGATGGCAAAGTAGGGTCGGATGAGAGGGAGTAACTCGTCGGGCTGTCCCATGCGTCCGAGATTGAGATATAACCCTAAAAGAATAGCTATGGTGAGTGCTGCCGTAGTGAGGTTGGCTACGAGACTGTTGCGCAGCCATCGTCCTATAGCCCAGTGTCTACGCTGTGCCAGCTCGCCCCCGATGAGCGGTGTAAGACCGAACGAGAAGCCCGTGCAAGTAATGATGAAGGCATTGATGACATTGTTTACAAACGATGATGCCGCCAGTTCTTCCGTGCTGTGCCAGCCTACCATAAGTGTGTCAGCAAGGCCAGTGATGATGCCTCCTAGTTGACCTATGATGATGGGGAGCGCCAGGGTGATGAGGTTGCGGTAGTCGCTACCGTATCGGCGTAGTATATGTAGCATATCTCTTTCTTTCCTTTATCAGTTTGCAAAGATACGGCAAAAAGCTACAATCTCAAAGTCATTAGCGGTTGATGATGCCGCGTCGTTGGCGTGCCCAGGGGATGATATGTCGGGCCTCAAGTCCCTGTTCAAGTAGACTCCGCATCTGTTGCATGTAGGGTGTGGTGTACTCAAAGAAATGCTTGTAACCATCGCACAAAGTATTGAGCCCCTGCTCTCCACGGCGTGTGGTGGCAAAGCGGTGCTTGGGACATTCGCCACGGCAGGCAAAAAGATACTCGCACTTACGGCAGTCAGAGGGTAAACTGTTGCGCTTCTCTATGCCGAAACGGAAGAGTTCGGGTTTGCGCTGTAGGTCGCGCAGGTGCTCCACACCGATGTTGCCCAATCGGTATTCGGGGTATACAAAGTGATCACACATGTACACATCTCCGTTATGCTCTACCACGAGGCCATCACCACAGGTGGGGCAGAAGGCGCAGAGCGAAGGTTGCACGCCGCACCATTGTGCCAGGGTGATGTCAAACAATTGCACGAAGCGTTCGCCTACATCATTGATGACCCACTCATCAAAGATATCGCACATGAACTTACCGAAGGCTTTTGGGGTGATGCTCCAAGGGGCTATTACGGCACCTTCGGTACTAGGAGGTACGATAGGTGCTCGGCCAGACGATGTAGGGAGAGTCTTTTCCACTACGGGAAGGAACTGCATGTATCGGCTGATGGAGCGCATGAACTGATACACACGCTTGCCTTGTCCCGCACAGCGGTCGTTGATGGTGCTCAAGGTGTTGTATTCTACACCATTGACCGCCATCATTTCGAGCCCTTGCATTACGCGGTCAAAGGTAGGGTGCCCGCCTCTATCGTGGCGGTAGGCATCGTGTATCTCTTTGGGACCGTCGAGCGAGAGGCCGATCAGGAAGTTGTTCTCTCTGAAGAAATTGCACCAATCGGGGTTGATGAGTAGTCCGTTGGTTTGCAATGAGTTTTCTATTTGTTTGTTGCCTTTGTATTTGTTTTGCAGTGCTACGGCCTTCTCGTAGAAATCAATACCCGCTAAGAGTGGCTCACCGCCATGCCAACAGAAGGTTACTGTTGAAACTTGTACCGACTCGATGTATTGGCTGATATATTGTTCTAGCAGTTCATCGCTCATCTTGGGTTGGCGGCCTCCGTAGAGGTCTGCTTTACCCAGATAGTAGCAGTAGTCGCAGTCGAGGTTACACAGCGACCCCACAGGCTTTATCATTGTGGTAAAGGCCGTGGGGCGTGTCAGTTTTTGCGCATCGGCAAAGTGTAGCATGTCGCGTCTCATGGGCGGGGCATTCCTTGTCGTTTCCCATGTTCATGCCCAGGTTTGGGTCTTGGTCCCTGCTGCATACCTCTGAGCAATTCGCGCTGATAGCGCTCTTCTGCCATCTGTACGCGCATGAGTTTCTTTGCGGGGAGTATCTCCTTGAAGCGCTGTAGGTAGTCCTTTTCGAGCAATGCACATGCAATCTTAACATCAGCGAGAGCATCAATCATCTCTACGCACTCTTCTTCAGTACGCTCGTGGGGAGTTGCGGCGCGTGCCTTTTTCCATACGCTGCGGTTAACTTCATGCTTCTTGCTCTGTAGCTCGAAATAGAGTGGGAAGAATGCAGCGCTCTCCTCTTCGGTGAGGTCGGCATGCTGTGCGATAAACTCCTTCTGCTTGGCTTGATACTCTTCTGGAGTCATGCGTGGGCGTTCGGGATATTGTCTCTGCGGCTCTTGCGCAGTAGCGGTGATGCATGCGATGCATACGATCAGTGAAGTGAGTATTTGTCTCATAGCCTTAAATGTTTTTATTCGTAATCGTTGGTTGTCAAGTAAGAGTATAGCACATATTCATCATAGAGCGACGAGTACATGAAGCGGTCAGCCTCTTCTGTATAGATATCTTCAAATGCGATGGAATTGTTGGTCATTTGTGCTTGTTGCACATACATGATACCTTGCACCATGAAGATGATACCCATGAACATGGCCGCCATGTAAATCCACGGCTTGATGCGTGTCATGAGAGTAACCTTGACGGTGGGTGCCGCCGTAGGCTCTGCCTCGGGCAAACGGCTCATCAGTTGCTCGTGAAAGCTTTCAAAGTACCCTTCAGGAGTAGCGAAAGGTTGCTTCTTGCCGTATTGCTGCATCAGTTTTTGTTCGTCTTTCATCATTGTAAAAAGTGGCTGTGTACTCTATTGACTTTGTCTTTGACAGATGGTTTAATCCTCGTTGTCAAAATATTCACTTATTTTCTTTACGGCGAGGTGGTACGATGCCTTCAGTGCGCCCACGCTGGTGCCTAGAATGGCTGACATCTCCTCATATTTCATCTCGTCGTAGTATTTCATGTTGAAGACCATTCGCTGTTTGGGTGGCAGAGCCTGTATGGCCGCTTGTAGTTGGGCTTGCAAATGGTCTCCGTCAAACCATTCGTCTGCTTCGATGGCCGTAGCATGCTCCTCGATGTCTTCGAATACGGCACGGCTATTCTTTTCTATGAAGGTGAGTGTCTCATTGGTTGCTATACGGTATAACCAAGTGAGCACTTTAGCATTGCCTAGGAATCCGTCAATCCCCGTCCATGCCTTGATGAAGGTGTTCTGCAAGATGTCATTGGCATCCTCGTGCGAAAGCACCATGCGTCGTATGTGCCAATATAGCTGCTCACTATACACCTTTACCATAGCGGAAAAAGTGTTGTGTCGTGTCTTGGCATCGCGCAGTTGCTGGATGAGTATGTCTTCGTCAATTGGTAGGCTCACG
>JAFYMV010000145.1 GCA_017548225.1 Bacteroidaceae bacterium
GAGACTCACGACGACATCAGTGTGCGTGAGTTTGCCCGCATCAGCAACTATGCTCCAAGCACTTCGTATGCAAAACTGAATGACTATGTGGCGCATGGCGAGATGGAACGAGTGCCCCGCATCAAGGGGTGCTTCCGTCCCACATCGGGTCACTTCGGACGCGAATGAATGGCCTTGATATAGCAAAAAATACAGCGAAGCGGAGATTTGCGTTGTTTGAGCCCTAATGCTCAGAACTAAAGTGCGATACCCTACGCAAAATTGCGTAACATTTGCGTTCTTTGTGGTACTTTTTCAAGTCATATTGTAAATTTGAAAAATTTGAACTACCTTTATAGCCAGTTATGAAGACACAGATGACGGATAAGAGATTTGAGCAACTGAAGGGCGTCTGCATGGTGGGCGCGGGGGTGGCTTTGTCTTTCCTTTTGGAGCTCTGCTGGGGGTGTTTCCCGGTGGGGCTGTTCCGCTTCCCGCTCAACATCTTGGTGTTGGCATTGTGGATGGTGCTGATGACGATGATGTATCGGGGCAGGGGGCGTAGTGCCTGCGCTCGGTTTATGCTTTCGCGCGAGGCTACATGGCTGTCGCTGGGCATGGTGGTGGCCATAGGCATCACGCTGGGGCTGCAACGCAAGCCTTCGTCTACGGCATGGCCGGTAGTGGTGACGCTCTTGTTTGTGCAGAGCCATCTGCTGCTGGTCATCTTGCGTGGATGGCGCAACAGGAGGGGCATACGATGGCGCTTCTGCCTGACACACATCGGGTTGCTCCTGGCACTCGGTGCTGGATACTGGGGAGCGCCTGACCGTGAGCAGTGGCGTACACCTGTACACCCTTATCCCTCCAACGAGGCTTTCACGATGGAGGGGGAGCCGAGGCGCTTGCCCTACACCCTTGAGCTGAAGGACTTCGTCATCGAGCAAGCCGAGAACGGTACGCCTACCCACTACGAGGCGCAGGTGATGGTGGATGGCACGATGGTGACACTACGGGTGAACCACCCCTATGCACGGACCATAAGCGAGAAGATATACCTTGTCAGTTTCTCCACAACACCTCAGGGGGAACGGTATGCCATCGTTGAGATTGTCCGCGAGCCGTGGCAATGGCTGTCGGCAATGGGCATCATCATGCTGATTGCAGGGGCTATGCTGCTATTTGTGCAGGGACCGTTATTTAATTCTAAATTCTGAATTATGAATTCTGAATTAGTAAACGCTCTTCGAGCAAGCGAGTGAAAATGAAGACGAAAACTTTTATTTAACACAAATACCCATAAATAGACCCGCGAATTAACATGAATATTTATTTATCACCAAGCACACACGAATTTATTTATGATAATTTATGGGACCATTTGTGGTAATTCATGTTCAAAAAAATAATGAAAACGCGATGATGTCATCCTGAGTGAAATGAAGGATCTCTCTAAGTCTCATGTAAAGTCCCTGCGCGGGATCCCTCGGCGCTATCGCTTTGTCGGGATGACACTAAACTCTAAACACTAAACTCTAAACAATGGTAGCAAGTTGGAACATTTTCCCTTTGTGGGCGGGTATCGTGATACTGATTGCGGCTACAGCGGCCACATGGGCAGTAATAAAGAAGGAGCGTAGCACTGTGGCGATGGCGACGATGCTGATAGCCATTCTCGGCATGGGTGGCTTCATTGCCATGCTATGGGCTACCCTGGGGCGACCACCCATGCGGACGATGGGGGAGACGCGCCTGTGGTACTCGTTCTTCATCCTCGTGGCGGGACTGTTCACCTATGCGCGATGGCGATACCGATGGATCATGCTCTTCTCTACGGTGCTGGCGGGCGTGTTCGTCATCATCAATATCGCCAGGCCGGAGATCCATGACCAGACGCTGATGCCTGCCCTGCAGAGTGTGTGGTTTGTGCCTCATGTGTCCATCTACATGTTTTCCTATTCGCTGCTGGGATGTGCCACGCTGCTTTCGGTGGTGGCGCTGGTGCGCAAAAGCACAGACATGGATATGGCGATAGAGCGACTCCTCTATGCCGGCTTGGCCTTCCTCTCGGCAGGTATGCTCACGGGGGCTCTGTGGGCGAAGGAGGCATGGGGTGCCTACTGGAGCTGGGACGCGAAGGAGGCATGGGCTGCTGCTACATGGGGACTATACCTCATCGCCATACATCTGGCACCGAGCGTGATGAACACTTCCCGAAGGTGGATATACCACACCATCATACTGCTGGGCTTCGTGGCACTGCAGATGTGCTGGTATGGCATCAACTACTTGCCCTCGGCAGAGACAAGTGTACATGTGTATGGGTGAGGGTTAACAACTTTGTTGTTGAGCTTCGGCCAAAAGCTAATAGCCAAGAGCCAATAGTAAAATTAAATATTAACCAATTAAAAGCAAGAGATTATGAAAAAGCAAAGAAGAGGTCAGTATCTGATTGTTGCCGCATTGCTGGTACTGGTAGGTGGCTTCATCACTTATCGTGCAATGCTTACGGTGCCCTCTGCGGAGATGACTCCCGAGGCTCGAGTGTTGGCAATCCTAGAGGAGGGCGGTTGCGTGAGTTGCCACACCGCAAATCCGAA
>JAFYMV010000146.1 GCA_017548225.1 Bacteroidaceae bacterium
GTAGTCGCCACCCGAAAGCATCGTACCCAACGATGCCGCAATAGCGCTATTGTAGAGCTTGACACCACGCTCCGCCATCGGAGTCTTTATAATCGTACGATTGTAGTTGTAGCTCTTAGCCTTAAACACTAAACACTAAATCGTCTCACGCAAAAAACACAGAACACACAAAAAGGCAAGTGGCTGCGCTCTTGCTGGCCTCTGTTTTTTTGACAGAAGAACATAAGAACAGGTTTTTCTAACGATGAACAATTAAAGAAAACACAAGGCATAATCTTACAACTTAAGCGTACAATAATCCACTATACAAAAATTAATTGAACACAAAAAGGCAAATTTGTTGATAGTATTAATTCTATGGTTGTCATACGAAATCACCAACAAAAAAAAACATACTTACTTATTGTACATTTACACACTTTACAAAAACACATCAGCAAAACTTTAATATATTGTAAATAATAATATTACAAAAGAAAAAAGTTGTAACGATACCAACTATTATCATACAACACAAGCTGGTATATTTGTACAACATTTCTCTATTAGCACTCATAAACACATGGAGGCTATGACGAACATTTTACAACGATAGGGTGTTGTCGTAGAAGTTACACCCAAAATATTGAAATGTATGAATACAATGGCTAAAAGTTTTCTCGTAGGTTGCGCGGCCCTGTGTGGTGGCGCTACAGCATCGGTGGCCTGCACGGGCATATCGCTCACCGCCAAAGATGGTAGCTACATCCAGGCACGCACCATCGAAGGATCGGCACTGAAGCTTATCAGTGAATATGTGATTATCCCTCGCGGACAGGAGTTGCAGTCGTATACCCCCAATGCCGTGAATGGGCTGAAGTTTACCGCCAAGTATGGCGTAGTGGGCTTGTGCGTAGTGCAGAAGGAGTTTATCGCCGAGGGCATCAACGAGGCTGGACTTTCGACGGGTCTCTTCTTCTTCCCTGGCTATGGCAGCTACCTCCCCTACAACCCAGCCGAGGCGAGTCGCAGCGTGGGCGACCTGCAACTGAATGCATGGATGCTGTCGCAGTTCGCTACCGTAGAGGAGGTGATGCAGGCTATAGGCTCAAACCAGATACGCGTGGTAGGCCTTGATGCGGAGGCTGTGGTACACTATCGCATAGGCGATAAGAGCGGCCGACAGGTGGTGCTGGAGTTTGTCGACGGTGTGCCCCACTTCTATGAGAATACGGTGGGCGTCATCACCAACTCGCCGGGATTCCCTTGGCACCTGGCCAACCTGAACAACTATGTAAACCTCTTCCCGGGCAGCGCCCCCAACCAACTACTTGGCGAGCAAGCGTTGAGTCCCTTTGGGGGCAACTCGGGAATGCTGGGCTTGCCGGGCGACGCTACCCCTCCCTCACGCTTTGTGCGTGCTGCCTTTTTCCGCAATACCGCTCCGCAGCAACCCGACGGGTTTAGCACCATCACACAGTGTTTCCACATACTGAACAACTTTGACATACCCATAGGTATAGAGCACAAGGCTGGACAGGGTCCTAACATACCCAGTGGCACACAGTGGACATCGGCCATAGACCTCACGGGCGGCAAGGTGTACTACAAGACCATGTACAACAACAATATACGCTGCATTGATGTGAAGAGCATCGACTTCGGCAAGGTGAAGTACCAGTGGCACCCGATGGACAAGAGTGAGACACAACCGGTAGAGATGGTGAAATTAAATTAAGTCAACAGTCAACGGACAACAGACAACGGTCAACAGACAACAGTCAACGGACAACGGACAACAGACAACGGACAACGGACGAATGTGACTGTTGTCCGTTGACTTTTATTATTACAAATTGTAGATTTATTCGTATGATATATTTGGATATTTGGAAAGAATGCTGTTACTTTGTTGCTAAACTTGCTGCATTGCGTAAATATGCCATGCAGGAATGTACAGACAGAACTAAACATTTAAAACGGATATATCATGACAAAGAGCTTCGTAACCATTGCCGACTTGAGCAAAGAGAAGATTATGAGCTTGCTCGAAGCGGCTGCCCGATTTGAAGAGAACCCCAACCGCAAGACATTGGACGGAAAGGTTATCGCCACCCTATTCTTCGAGCCCTCTACCCGCACACGCTTGTCCTTTGAGACTGCCGTCAACCGACTCGGCGGACGCGTCATCGGATTTAGCGATGCTGCCACATCGAGTTCTTCGAAGGGCGAGAGCCTCAAAGATACCATCATGATGGTGGGCAACTATGCTGACCTCATCGTCATGCGCCACCACCTCGAAGGAGCTGCACGCTATGCCAGCGAGGTATCGCCCGTGCCTATCATCAATGCCGGCGATGGTGCTAACCAACACCCCTCGCAGACGATGCTCGACCTCTACTCTATCTACAAGACTCAAGGCACACTGGAAAACCTGAACATATACCTCGTGGGCGACCTTAAGTATGGCCGCACAGTGCACTCGCTGCTGATGGCTATGCGCCACTTCAACCCGCAGTTCCACTTCATTGCGCCTAAAGAGTTGGCCATGCCTAACGAATACAAAATCTACTGCAAGGAGCATGGCATCAACTATGTGGAGCATACCGACTTCAACGAAGAGACTATTGCCGATGCCGACATTCTCTATATGACCCGCGTGCAGCGCGAGCGCTTCACCGACCTCATGGAGTATGAGCGCGTGAAGGATGTATATATCCTCAAAGCCGACATGCTGAAGGGTACACGCGACAACCTACGCATATTGCATCCGCTGCCCCGCGTGAACGAGATTGCTACCGATGTAGACGATAGCCCCAAGGCATACTATTTCCAGCAAGCAAAGAATGGCCTCTATGTACGCGAGGCACTCATCTGCGACTGCCTTGGTATAAATGAAAAATGAAAATTGAAAGTTCGCAAAAGACTTTAACGCCTTTAATGGCCTTAATCAAACATCCACTATGAATAATAAGAAAACTGAGTTGCTCGTTGCCGCACTTGAGAACGGCACAGTAATAGACCATATCCCTTCAGAACTCGTGTTCACCATCGCACAGCTGCTCGAGCTGGAGAAGTTGAACTCAAGTGTCACCATCGGTTACAACCTCACAAGCAAGAAGATCGGCAAGAAGGGTGTCATCAAGGTGGCTGACAAGTTCTTCTCTGACGAGGAGATAAGCCGTCTCTCGGTAGTAGCACCTAATGTGGTGCTCAGCATCATACGCAACTTTGATGTGGTAGAGAAGAAGGAGGTTATCACCCCCGACGAACTGCACGGCATAGTACGATGCAGCAACCCCAAGTGCATCACCAACAACGAGCCCATGAGCACCTATTTCCATGTAGTAGACAAGCAGGCGGGCACACTGAAATGCCACTACTGCGAAAAGGAGCAGAATAAAAGCAAGGTGAAGCTTGTATAAATATTGACAACGGACAACAGTCCACAGACTACAGACACCGTCCGGATATTCACACACCGCGCAGCCTGTCCGTTGTCTGTTGTCTGTTGTCAAGAGGTCTCCCATCATGAAGCAAAACTGGAAACCCGGCACGATGATATATCCTCTGCCTGCCGTCATGGTATCGTGCGGTGCTACGGAGGAGGAGTATAACATCATCACCATCTCGTGGACAGGTACTATCTGTACCAATCCGCCCATGTGCTATATCTCGGTGCGCCCAGAACGCCACTCGGCCGATATCATCAAGCGCAATATGGAGTTTGTCATCAACCTCACCGATGGCAACACCGCCTTCGCCACCGATTGGTGCGGAGTGCGCTCGGGCAAGGACTATGACAAGTTCAGCGAGATGGGCCTCACTCCCGGCAAGGCGGCTATCGTACAAGCCCCTACCATTGAGGAGGCTCCCTTGAGCATCGAGTGTCGCGTAAAGGAGATCATCCCACTCGGCTCACACGAGATGTACATCGCCGAGGTGGTGAATGTGATTGCCGATGACAAGTACATAGACCCCGAAACAGGAAAATTTGAACTTGCCGATAGCGACCCGCTCGTGTATCTGCACGGCGGATACTACCATTTGGGCGAGAAGATAGGCAAGTTTGGCTGGTCAGTAGAAAAGAAGAAAAAGAAAAAATAAGTCAAA
>JAFYMV010000147.1 GCA_017548225.1 Bacteroidaceae bacterium
CATATCGGCAGGCATTGCATCCCAACCACCGCCAGCAGTGATATTGAGCGCACCAAGTATGCCACCAAAGAGAAGCAAACCGAGTGTACTGGGCACAAGCAGTTTGCGTGTACGCTCTTGGCGAAACTCCTTCACTGTGCGACTCTTCAGCGCGTAGCGGCTCGAAGCACCAGCCAAGATAAACATCAGTGTCATAAACCAAGGATAGAGCACCGTGCACACGGTGTCCCACCACTGATGCTCGCGAAATCCTCCGATACCACCAAATACTCCTTGGGCATTGTAGTTGTAAAACACATGATAGATGAGTACCAGCACTACGGTGACCCAGCGCAAGTTGTCGATAAAATAGTAACGCGATTTCATTATTAGGATTGTTTTAGAAGCTCCTTCGGATAGTTTATCACATACTTCTTGCCATTATTCAGGGTCACCAAGGCTAGTTCATCCTTGTTCACTGCCAGTATTTGGAAACTACCAAGTTCCTTGCTATGGAAATATCCTGTGTACCCCATAAAACCTCCATTGCCAAAAGTGCGGGAGCCTCTTCTTATCTCGGATACCTCTATAGGGCGGACAGAACGAATATCGTCCAGCACCTTGCTCCCGAGGAAGAACTTCACGATGATAAGATTCTTCTCTATATAGAAGTAGCGAGGCGTGCGCAATGTGATACCAACCATCAGTAATAGCCATAAAGGCAATGCAATGAGCGCCTCTACATCGCCATCTACAAACCAAGCCGTACATAGGACAATGGGAATAACCACTATCGTCAAGATGCTCACGAGGAGAACTTTCCAGTCTCTGCGAAATCGATATATCATAATAAAATAAATAGTTCAGTTAAGGAGTCTCATTTTTTGTTTTCGTCTTCTTTGCCCTACCATGCTTCTTCAGCGCCTCGGCAATGATCCATTGTAGCTGACCATTGGTAGAGCGAAACTCATCGGCAGCCCATTTTTCAATAGCCGCCAATGTATCCGCATCAATGCGCAAGACAAAGTTCTTGGTTTTACTTTCTTTCTCAGCCATACCTTTTTTTGGAGTTCAGGAGTTAGGAGTACAGGAGTGCAGACGATAGTCTGTACGCTGCTTATCATAGTCTTCACATTTGTCTGCACTCCTGCAACTCCAGACTCCTTAACTCCTATAAAAATCAATGATTCAATGTCCCCGAGTTAATCACTGGCTGCGCAGGTTCATCGGCGCAGAGCACTACGAGCAGGTTGCTCACCATAGCTGCTTTTTTCTCTTCATCGAGGTCTACAACCTCTTCTGATGAGAGCTTGTCGAGCGCAAGTTTAACCATTGATACTGCACCCTCGACAATCTTCTCACGAGCAGTGATGATAGCGCTTGCCTGCTGACGCTTGAGCATAATGGCTGCAATCTCGGGAGCATAGGCAAGGTAGTTGATACGAGCCTCAACGACTTCAATACCCGCCATAGCAAGACGCTCATTGAGCTGCTTCACCAACTCCATATTGATTTCATCGGCATTAGAGCGCAAAGTCAACTGATCATCATTCGTATCGGTATCATCATAGGCATAGCGGCCAGCCACCTGACGCAATGCAGCATCGCTCTGCACACGCACAAAGTTCTCGAAAGCTCGCATGCGACCTGCTACGGCAGTGACACCAACCGTATTACCTGCCATTGTCTGTGAGTCAATCTCGAAGAGGGCCTTGTAAGTATCCTTAAGTTTCCATACCAACACCACACCGATCATGATGGGGTTACCAGTAAGGTCATTTACCTTGATAGGCTCGGGATTAAGGTTACGGGCACGAAGCGACACCTTTTTCTTATCCAAGAAGGGGTTGACCCAAAAGAAACCTGTGCGGAAGCAGGTACCCTCATACTTACCAAAGAACACCATTGCACGCGCCTCATTAGGCTCTTGTGTGGTAAAACCAATCAAGTGGAATATCCAAAGACAGCCAAGTACAGTAGCACTCACACCGCCCAACACCTCAGGAATCCAGCCTTCTACCGCGCCTACAATAAGCAGTACCGTCGCTGCTATCATCAGCACATTGAGCAATAAAGCCAAGAAGCCGTTCATCACGAAACCTTTGTAATCTTTTTCTTTAGTTTCCATAGTCAAAACATTTATTTATTAAACAATCATTAAGTTACGCAAACACAAGTAATATCATTTTGATATCACAAAGATTCCAAAAAACTCTCGACATTTCCAAATGTTTTTGAGAAAAATCATAAAAAAGGTTATAATATAGGTATTACCCTACTAGAAAGAAGCCTCAGCGATATTGTCATCCTGACAGAGCGTAGCGACGAAGGATCCCGCGCAGAATCTTTATGTTATCATTTAGTTCGGCTGCACTCCAGAGAAATTGTAAACAAGTTTATATTGACTTCAGCCCCTTCGGCTTTACAGCCAGGCTGACGCCTCGGGCGTCGACCTAAAGGTTTCGCTCGTTGGCACGAACTTTGCAAGAGACGTTAGCGAGATGCTTCACGAAGTTCAGCATGACAAACTACGTCTTGGGCAAACATCTATATTATTACAAAGCAGCCCCGCGAACGCTCGCAGGGCTGCCAAGTATATTCCTCTGAGGAAATCCACAAGACACATCTTCATTTCAATCCATACCTTGCCGTACCACCCAGTGCCTCCTCGATGCGGATGAGCTGGTTGTACTTGGCCATGCGGTCGCTACGGCTCATCGAACCCGTCTTTATCTGCCCGGCGTTGACCGCCACGGCAATATCGGCAATCGTGGTATCCTCTGTCTCGCCTGAACGATGACTGATGATGGTGGTGTAGCCATTGCGGCGGGCCAGCTCGATGGTGTCGAGCGTCTCGGTGAGCGTACCTATCTGGTTCACCTTCACCAACACGCTATTGGCGCAGTGGCGCTCGATACCCTTCTGCAGGTACTTCACATTGGTCACAA
>JAFYMV010000148.1 GCA_017548225.1 Bacteroidaceae bacterium
GGACTCACCGCAAAGGCGCAGACAACAATCACCTTCGATAGCGACGACTATAAGAAGGTAGGCGTTTATGATACATGGGAGCAGAGCCCCTTCCGCACAGGAGCGCTCAAAGGTAATGCTGCCGTAGCTGATAACCCCAGCACAGAGGTTGACGAAGTACTCGGCGAGGCACCCAACAGTACGGGCAAGGTAGTGGCCTTGCAGCGTAGCCGCTATGGTAGTAATACCTACGGTGTGCGCATCGACTTGAAGGAGCCTATCCGCGTAACCAAGAACTTGCAGTACATCCATGTGATGACTTACCTTAAGGACAAACCTGCTGATAGCCGCATGATGGTCATCGGTCTCGGTAAGCGCATCGAGGATAGCTGGAGCTGGCAGACAGGCGAGGAGGAACAGTTCTGGTCAGCGACTACCGTCAATGTGAAGCCCAAAGATGGATGGCAGGATATCGTGGTAAGCTTCAAGGGCTTCTCATACTCAAAGGCTGAGAATGAGACTAGCGGTATCGACATCTACTCGCTCGTTATCGTACCCGATGTGCGCTCACCGCATGCTGATGAGGCTGACTGGGTGGCTTACTTCGACGAAATCGTTGTGGATAACAACCCTGACAAGCGCTTCTCTACTGAAGTATATGCCCTCACTTATGGTGAAGATGCCGACGCAACACGCAACGACCGTAAGCTGAATAGCGTAGGCCTTACCGTAGGCGACAAGAACTATCAGGCTACTACACGCAGCGGCAAGGTGTACTCTAACAACACCACTACCAGCGTGTTCTCTGCTAAGGCAGGCACAGAGGTGCAGCCCACATTCAGCTATTCGGGCACATGGATGAGCGGATATGTATATGTAGACTGGGGTTGCGATGGTCTCTTCAACTCTTCACTCAACGATAATGGTACTCCTGCCGAAGGTAGTGATGTAGTGAGCTACAATGCTGCACAGATCAATGGTACATGGTACAAGAGCGATGGTACAACAACTAGTAATGGTAACACCATCGGTCAAGGCGTGCCCAAGTTTACTATTCCCGCAGGTACTCCCGAAGGCCTCTATCGCATGCGCTACAAGGTGGATTGGGACAACATCAACCCTGCAGGTGGAAGCACAATTGTATCTGACGGTGGTGCGCTCATTGACCTCATGCTCGATGTACATGGCGATAAGGTGACTGTAAACGCTTCGCAGCTCAATGGTGATATCGTGTTGGCCGCTGATAATAGCGTATTGCAGAACTATGTGATGGATTACGCACAGCCTTTGACCGTGAAGATTATTCCTGAGAATGGCTTCGTACAGTATGGCTTCACCCTCAAGTATGGTTACAATGTGAACGCAAAGGATCAGCTTGACGATAAGGGCAATCCCAACTGGATCAAGGTGGTTGTTCCCTTCGATGAAATTAATGCTGATGGCACCTATACCATCCCTGCAGAGTATCTGCGCGGTGGCAAGGTGAGCATTGCTGGTGATATGCAGCAGGTATGGCGCTACACCGTCAAGATTACTGGTGATGAAGGCAAGGGTGGCGTATCATATGGTAAGATTGAGGCGAAGGATGGTAGCACACTTGAGGTTACCCAGTTCTTCGGCAAAGATCAGCTCGTAGTAAAACCCGTTGAAGGTCTCACCGCTGTATTGACCATTGACAATAACAAGAAGGTGGTGAAGGTAGAGTACAAGAAGATTCAGGAGTATCGCCAAATCTCTTCACTCTCTGAACTCAACAATGAGGCTTTCTATCATATCACCGCAAAGAGCGGCGAGGGTTACTTGGCTTGGAACACCACAATCACTGATACCTATGTGAGCTTGCGTGGTGTAACCAATACCTCATACAATAAGGAGCCCTCAAATACTGCTGTTGCTAACATCTATAAAGAGGAGGTAACCCCTTTTGATTTGACCGTCGTGTGGCAGATTATCTTGGAAGATGGTAAGTATTATCTCTATCAGCCTGCAAAGAAAGAGTATGTTACTCGTATAAACGATAGAGACTATGGATTTACTGCCGAAAAGACAGCTCTCGATGCAATCCGCGACAATGGCGACGGTACATTCGGTTTCCACGCAGGTGGTGGTTATAGTGACAACTCTACTTTGTTCGCGTGTATCGTAACCAACGAAGCAGCAAGCGCCGTACGCAACTGGACATACTCTGACCACGGCTCTATATTCTACATCTACGAGAATCCCAACATTGACCTCAGTGCTGGTGAAGAAGGTGAAGATGAAGGTGAAAAAGAGGAAGAAGGTGAAGAAGAGGATGATAGCGTTGATCAGGTAATCGTAGGGAATGCTTGCACAAGCATCTACAACCTACAAGGACAAAAGCTTGCAACATTGCCCGCATCAGGTGTTGTTATTGTGAACAATAAGAAAATCTGCATCAAGTAATAGCGCTTTTTATAGCACATTGCATATTCTAATTGAATAGCAAAGAGCTCCAGAAGAATCCCTCCGACCACTCGGAGGGATTTTCTTTATACTATTATATATATCATACTACTATTATGTTATACTACGCACCGCCAGTTCATGTCATCTGCAGAGCAAGTCCCCCCGCCCTAACCAAGTGAACAAGGCGGAAAATAAATAATGGAGTAGACTTGTATTTTCACTCGGCATTCACTACCTTTGCATTCATAAACGAAAAAGGTTCCGTAGCTTAGCTGAATAGAGCGTCAGATTCCGGTTCTGAAGGTCGTGGGTTTGAATCCCACCGGGATCACTGAATGAGAGAGAGGGGTTGTTCCCTCTTTTTTTTTGTTAACAAAATTTGGCTAACATTTCTTAAATAGAAATAAAATACCTACCTTTGACCCAAATTGTTCGTCGAAAGTTCTGCAGAACAAAGGCGAAAAAACTAAAGACTATGTCAAATACTAATGGTAAATTTAAGCGTTCGATGCGCCCTGTAGATGTATGGGCATTGGCATTGGGTGCTATTATCGGTTGGGGCTGCTTCGTGCTCCCTGGCAATGCGTTCCTACCGAAAGCTGGTCCTGCGGGCACAGCATTGGGCATGCTCATCGGAGCAGCATTGATTATCGTGATAGCTTTGAGCTATGGTTATCTCATTCGTAAGTTTCCCGTCAGCGGAGGTGAATTTATCTATACCAAAGAGGCTATAGGCAAGCGCAATGCGTTCGTCTGCGGCTGGGGTATGATATTGGCTTATTGGAGCCTTATCCCGCTCAATGCTACGGCTTTAGCACTTATCAGTCGCTACCTGTTTCCGGGTGTCGTACAAATAGGCAAGCTATATGAGGTAGCAGGTTGGGATGTGTATGCCGGTGAGGTGGTATTGGCTTCGGCCTTCATCATCATCATGGCACTTGTCAACATTCGCGGCATCAAGCAGGCGGCATGGTTGCAGACCGCTATCTCGCTCACCCTCGTAGGCTGTATCTGCCTCATTACCTTCCTGGTGATGGGCAAGGCCGACTGGAGCAACTTGGCACCAGGCTTCCCCGATGGAGTGAACTGGTGGAGTGGCGTGTTCAGCATCGTAGCTATGGCTCCGTGGGCCTTCATTGGCTTCGACTGCATACCGCAGAGTGCCGAAGAGTACAACTTTGACCATAAGAAATCGACCCGAATCATGATATTGGCCATACTCATAGCTGCACTGCTCTATATCGCCATGTGCACGGTGACCGCCACAGGTCTCATGCCCTGGCAAGAGCTGCTCGCCCTGAATCAGAACTGGGAAACAGGCTATGTGGTGCGCAACACCTTCGGGCTGTTTGGCCTTATCTTCCTCGGCACAGCCATGTTCTGCGCCGTAATGTCGGGTATGAACGCCTTCTATATCTCTACCTCACGCCTCATGTATGCGATGGCCGATGAGGGCAGCTTGCCCGCCTTCTTCAAGCAGATGTCGCCCAAGCACGGCACACCGCGCAACACCATTCTCTTCACTATGGCAGCCAGCTTGTTTGCCCCTTGGTTTGGCCGTGAGATACTGCTGTGGATTGTCGATATGACCAGCGTTGGCGCAGCCATCGTATTCGCCTACACCACCGCTTCGGCAGCCATTATGGCACGCAAGGTGGGCGACACACGCCAGGTGTGGATAGGCATCTTGGGCTGCTTGTGCTCACTATTCTTCCTGTCGCTGCTCATTATACCCGGCATGCCCGGCTACCTCTCACTGCAGAGCCGTGTGATATTGCTGGTATGGATTGCCGTCGGATTTGCTTTTTATTGGATGATTCGTAAGAACTATGGAGAAATACAACGAAAGAGAAAGCTATCTCCTCGATTTAAATAAGATGTTGGGCCCGAAGCTGCGCAAGAAACTGCCCCGCTTCGTCATCAACTTCCTCAAGCGCCGCATCCACCAGGACGAGGCCAATCATGTCATCATGACAGTAGAGCACTACAAAGGCGTAAAGTTCTTTGACGAGGCGCTCAACTATCTCGACATCACCTACCGCATCCGTGGCGAAGAGCATCTGGCTACCGGTACCGACAAGAAGTACATCTTCGTGTGCAACCACCCGCTCGGAGGCCCCGAAGCACTGATTATCGGTTCTATCTTCCACCGCCTGTATGGCGAGGGATTTCAGGTACCCGTAACGCCCATTATGGCCAATCTGAAACCATTGTCCGAGTTCTTCACCCCCGTAAACAACCTCTCTTCCAAGCAGAGCCGCGACCTTGGGGAGCGCATTGCCAAGATGTTCACCTCTGACCAGCAGGTAGTGGTATTTCCTGCCGGACTCTGTGCCAAGAAGGTCAAGGGCAAGGTTACCGAGATGCCATGGAAGAAGATGTTTGTCACCCAAGCCCGCCGCTACGAGCGCGATGTAGTGCCCGTACACATGTCGGGGCATAACTCACGCTGGTACTTCTTCCTCTCGAAGTTGAGCAAGTTTCTCGGCTTGAAGATAAATATCGGTATGCTATACCTCGTAGACGAACTGTTCAAGCAGCGCGGCAACGAGTTTGTCATCACCTTTGGCGAGCCTATCCCCTATACCACCTTCGACAAGTCAAAGAGCGACCGTGAGTGGGCATCCGAAGTGCAAGAGCGTGTGAAGGCCCTGTCAGTAGGCAATGGCTGCGTGCCGAATATGTAAGAAAACACCTCCCCAACCCCTCCCGAGGAGGGGCTTATTACGGGTGAATGCCCTTACTAATTATTAAGATATCAAATGAACAATAATATGAACACTTCAGCGATGCCTGAAAGCCTCTCTTTGGGAGGGGTTGGCGAGGCCCTTCCCCCTATCATTCCCCCCGTAGATGTAGAGCTCCTCAAGAGCGAACTCAATGAGAGCACCTTCCTGCGCACCACCAACCGTGGCGACAACGAACTCTATGTAATAAACAATGAGACAGCCCCCAATGTGCTGCGCGAGATAGGCCGCCTGCGCGAAGTATCATTCCGCGCTGTAGGCGGAGGCAGTGGCACCGAGTGCGACCTCGACCACTTTGACCTTGAGGACAAGGCCTGTTTCCAACTTATCGTGTGGAACCCCGAAGCCGATGAGATTATCGGTGGCTACCGCTTTACCCGCTGGAAGATGGCATCGTTCCACGAGAATGGTCAGCCCTATGTGAACACCGAACATCTTTTCGACTTCTCGCAGAAGTTCATCGACAACGAGTTTCCCCACTGCATCGAGATGGCTCGCGCCTTCGTGCAGCCCAAATACCAGAGTGCAGCAGGTGGCCGCAAGGCCCTCTTCGCCCTTGACAACCTATGGGATGGTATTGGCGGACTCGTGGCTACCGACCCCACCGTAAAGTATCTCTCAGGCAAGGTTACCATCTACAAGACCAGTCCCGAGATGAGTCGCAAGGCGATGATCTACTACCTCGACATGAGCTTTGGCGACCGCGAGGGCCTCATCACCTCTAAGAATCCCGAGACCTGCACTCCCGAGCAGGCCGCCTTCTTCAAGGAGATGTTCACCGGTGCCGACTACAAGGAGAACTACGCCATTCTCAATAACTATGTAAAGTCATTGGACGACAATATTCCCCCGTTCATACATCTGTACATCGGTCTCTCTCCCACAATGAAGACCTTCGGTACCACCTTTGATCCCGACTTTGGCGACTGCTACGACACGGCCATGATGATCACCGCAAAAGATATCTACCCCGACAAGTACAAGCGCTACATGGAGTCGTACGAGAGATGCAAGGAGTATCCGAGAAAGGGATAA
>JAFYMV010000149.1 GCA_017548225.1 Bacteroidaceae bacterium
ATAGTACAGTTCGCTTGCCGTACTATATAGCTCTGCTATCTCCTCTCCTGAGAAAGCGCTAAAGTCAGCCGTGCTTACCAGACGCTCCAGCATCTGCACCTGCTCGAGCACACGATTATAATCCTCAATCGTCTGCTTGGCAGTTTTACTTGTGCAGCCACAAAGCATTAGCGCTATCAATGAGGGGAAAATTAGTTTCTTGGTAGTATTAACGAGTGTCATCATTTTGTGTGTATATTACCTATTATTAGACAATTAAAGCCCTACCCTATTCGAAAAATTGAGGTATTCCCATCGATGATATAATGAGATATTGTCATCAGACAGCCACCAATTAGCATAATGGCGAAGAAAAGCCAAAATCGCTGCATCTTGTTGTCCACTCTTTGAAACAGGAGAACAATCATACAGAACACTCCTGTCAAAAACATCAAAGCACCTATATCAAACCACATAAGCTAATATTTCTTCGTTTCTTTCTCTGTTTTTGAAGCAAAATCAGCCAATGTATCTTGTTTCTCTTTCAGCACCCCCGACACGCGTTCGATTACCTTTTCATCGACTTCGCCGATAAGTTCCTCACACATGCCTTGTGTTTCTTGTTGTATCTCTTTTGTAATAGAAGATGCCAATGTTTTGATGCAAGTCATAATGGCCAAGCCGTCATCTGTATACCCTAAGCCTAAGATAACATCAGGAATAAGGTCGGCAGGAAGGACAAAATAGGCCAGTGGCCCTATGATAAGCATCTTGTCTTTCGTAGGAGTGTTGGGTGACTTCAGCAAATTATAAAGCAACAATACAGGATAGATGATTGTCGCGCCCGCCTTCTTGGCCACCTTTACAATCTTATCGTTTATTTGGCTATCAGAGTACCACTTCTTCAGTTTTTCTCCGTTGGCAGAAAGGTATTCCATAACCTTCCCTTGCAGTTCGCCCTTCGAAGACGCCATCTTCTCAGCCTCTTCAACTTGTTCCGCCTGCACCTCCTGCACCTCTTCTTGAGGACTTTCCGTGTCAAGAGTCTCCATTGACTCCTCTTGCTTCTTTTTGGCAAACAAGCCAGAGGCAGACACCTTGGGAATCTCTAGGTTTTTCAGTTTCTCGGTAAACTTCAACGCCATATTCTGTAAAACATTATTATCTTCTTTTCTTACCTGTCACCGCCTTCAGTACTGCGCCACCGATCTTGCGTTCCAAGCCTTGGCGAGTGAGGGGGATACCTGTTGCACGAGCAATTTTCTGCTTTACTTTTGTCACGCCTAAAGCGCGTTTCATCGAAAAGGTTACTCCTGGGATTTTCATAATTTCGTCGTTTTATAAGTTGTGTTTGTAATGTGTGGTATGTGGGGCGGTCAGGCCCCACATACCTTAGGGTTGGTCAAGGATTACTTACCTGCAGCAACGAGAGTAGCCTCGTTGTCAGCGAGTGCGCTGTTGTCAGCGTTAGCTACCTGTACACCGATACCATAGAGCTCAGCGATCTTCTTCTCGAAGTTGCCTACGCGAAGGTTACCACCTACAGTGAGCTCGCCACCCTTAGCGCCTTCAGCGCGGAGTGATGCCAATGTAGCGTCGTCGTCAGCCATAGCGCCCTTGCAGGTTACGCTCTTGTACACGCGAAGTGTGCTACCAAAGTTCTTCTTGAAGTTGTCCTTCAAAGTCTTGACCTTCATGCGGCCGTCCAATTTAAATTCTGCCATAATAATACAGTTTTAAAAGGTTAATAAATAAGTTGATAAAATATAGTTATACACTAACTTTATTGATTATACAATCCATTCCCAGTCAACGATAGACTCTACATATTCGTTGCTCTCACTTTTAAAGACTTCTTTGTCATAATTTTATCCTTTCACAATATCTATTATTTTTTCAATCAAAGTTATTTAACCAAGGCACGCAAATTCTTGGGTAACAGTTCGGTAATAGCCTCCTTATTCTTGGGAATAATAATGCTTTTTAAGTTGCAACAACCATCGAAAGCATCGTATCCAATGCTCGTTACACCCTCGGGTATAGTGATGGAAGTGAAGCTACGGCAATTCTTGAAAGCTCCACATCCAATGCTCGTCACACCATCAGGTATGGTGATGGCGGCGAGTCTGCTACAATCCTCGAAAGCATAGTATTCTATGCTCGTTACGCTCTCAGGAATGGTAATGGCAGTGAGACTATTGCAACCCGAGAATGCTTGTTTTCCAATGCTCGTCACACCATCGGGAATGGTTATAGCAGTGAGGTTGGTGCAACCCGAGAATGCTTGTTTCCCTATATTCGTTACACTCTCGGGAATGGTAATGGTGGTGAGACTGCTGCAATCCGAGAAAGCACAACCTCCAATGCTCGTTATGTTTTCAGGGATAGTAATGTCGGTAAGTCTACGGCAACCTGAGAAAGCACAACCTCCAATACTTGCCACGCTCTCGGGAATGGTGATAGTCTTGAGGCTGCTACAACCCGAGAAAACACAACCTCCGATACTCTTCATACCCTCGGGGATGATGATAGACCTGATGCTGCAATCCTCGAAAGCA
>JAFYMV010000021.1 GCA_017548225.1 Bacteroidaceae bacterium
CAAGAATGAATATGAGAAGCGCTTCTTGCACCAGCTGGTGAGCAGTCAGCTCGATATGGACCGTCTCGACTACTTGCGTCGTGATAGTTTCTATACAGGCGTTACTGAAGGTAACATTGGCTCGGCACGCATCATCAAGATGCTAGGCGTGAAGGACGATCATCTGGTGGTGGAGGCGAAAGGAATCTACTCAATTGAGAATTTCCTCGCTGCGCGTCGCTTGATGTATTGGCAGGTGTACCTGCACAAGACTTCTGTGGTGTGTGAGAAGATGCTCATCAATACACTTACGCGTGCCAAGGAGTTGGCAAGGAAAGGGGAGGAACTCTATGTGTCGCCCGCGCTGCGCTATTTCTTGTATAAAGATGTCACGCGCGAGACTTTCTTTACCGATGACAGTTGTCTTGATACTTTCATCCAATTGGATGATAATGATATCTGGTGTGCGCTGAAGGCGTGGACTACACATCCTGATAAGGTATTGTCCACATTGAGCAGCGGACTTGTAAATCGTAAACTCTTCAAGGTGGAGGTGTCTTCCAAACCCTTCAGCCGTCAGTACAAAGCAGACCTTACCGAGCGCATATGCTCTGCCTTCGGGGTGACCAAGCGCGAGGCGGACTATCTGCATTGTGCGGTTACTTTGGAGAAGGATATGTACAGTCCCTTCGATGATCATATAGAGATTCTCTACAATGATGGCACTACATGTGATATCGCTGAAGCATCGGATATGTTTGACCTCTCGCTGCTACAGAAGAAGGTGAAGAAATACTTTATGTGCTATCAACGGTTTCCTGCAAATTGAAAATAATCTTTTTTGAAGAGTTTAGAAGACAGAAACTACAGGGGTGCAGATACCCCCAATGACTATAAGCAAAACATTAAACACAACGAAAAACAATATTTATTATGGCAAAAGAAAAACATGTATGGAACTACGACAATGTCGGTGGCTCTACCCGAGTGAAAATTACTACTGGTGCTGACATCGCTCATCTTGGTGAGTTGGACCCCAAGAAGTGGACCGTGCTCTCATGCCCTTCGACTGGATTGGAGATTGACGAGAAGAGTCTGAAATATATCGATACGGATGCAGATGGCCGTATCCGCGTAAACGATATCGTGACCACTGCTCAATGGATGACTGCAGCAATCAAAAATGTTGACCTGCTCTTGAAGGGTGATGCTAGCATTGATATCGAACAGTTCAACCAAGAGGATGGCAATGGTAAGCGCTTGTATGTTTCAGCCAAGCAGATTCTTGCTAACCTCGGCAAGGAGGGTACGGTAATCTCATTGGCTGAAACAAAGGATAGCACAGCAATCTTTGCCAAGACAGGCTTCAATGGTGATGGTGTCATCACTGATTTTAGCACTGCTGACTTGGATGAGAAGGCGGCTATCGCTGCTGCAGTGGCATCGTTTGGTGGTGTCGTAGATCGTTGTGGCGAAAAGGGTGTAAATGCTGAAATGATTGAGAAATTCTATCAGGCTTTGGCGGACTACTCTGCATGGCAGGCTGCTGCTGTAGAGGCTCCCTACGGTGCTGATACCGACAAGGCTATTGAGGCATACAACGCTCTCGACGCGAAGGTAAAAGACTATTTCATGCGTACTAAGTTGGTTTCGTTCTCTCCCGAAAGCGCTGCCAAGCTTGATGTACAGGCTGCACTTATCGAGACGATTAGTGCGGATAACCTCACAGGCAAGACCGATGAGATCGCCTCTTATCCGATTGCACGCATCACTGGCAAGGCCGAACTTGATGTGGATGCTTCTATCAACCCAGCTTGGGCGGCCAAGTTCGCTACACTCATGGCTATCGTGAAGCCCAAGAGTAAGGCTATCACGGAAGCTGACTGGGCGGCTATCGGTGCTGCGTTTGCTGCTTATAATGCATGGAAGGCAGCAAAGAAGGGCGCTGAAGTGGAGGCACTCGGCCTTGATACCATAAAGAAGTTGCTTGCAGATGACAAGAAGCAGGCTCTGCTCGACCTCGTAGCACAGGATGCTGCACTCAAGGATGCTGCTGACGGTATCGATATGGTGGACAAGTTTTTGCACATCTATCGCGACTTCTATCACCTGTTGCGCAACTTTGTTACCTTCCAGGATTTCTACTCAAGAGACAAGAAGGTAAAGGCTGTGTTCCAGTGTGGTCGTCTGCTCATTGACCAGCGTGAGTGCCGCATGTGTATGAAGGTGGTGGATATGGGCAAGCATAACACAATGGCTGCTGCCAGTGGTATGTATCTCGTATATTGTGATTGTGTTACTCCTGCCAAGACTGGTAAGCAGACTATCGTGGCTGCGGTTACAGTGGGCGAGATTGGTGACCTTGCTGTAGGTAAGAATGCTATCTTCTACGATAACGATGGTGTGGTATGGGATGCTGTCATCACCAAGATCATTGACAATCCTATCAGCGTAGGTCAGGCTTTCTGGTCGCCCTACCGTCGTATGTCTACCACCATCGAAAACCTCATCAATAAGAGTGCAGCCGATAAGGATGCTGCTATGATGAAGGATATCAATGCCAAGATTAACTCCGCTCCTACTGCCGCCCCTGCTGCTGCAGATAGTAAAGCTCCTGCACAGCCCTTCGATATAGCCAAGTTCGCTGGTATTTTTGCAGCGTTTGGTATGGCTATCGGCATGATTGGTACGGCGTTGACTGCTCTGTGTCAGGGTATCTTCGCGCTCAAGTGGTGGCAGCTGATTGCAGCGTTTGTAGGTATACTCCTCGTGATATCGGGTCCTGCTATGGTAATGGCATGGATGAAGCTCCGTCGTCGCAACATTGCTCCGCTGCTCAATGCCAATGGTTGGGCTATCAATGCTGCATCGAAGATCAGTATTCCATTTGGTGAGACATTGACCGATGTGGCCAAGTTTCCGAAACTGAAGATCAAGGATCCTTATGCAAAGAAGGGAATCCCCACATGGAAGAAATGGGTTATCTCACTCTCTGCATTGGTAGTAGTAGCTGCTGGCTTGTGGCTCGGCAATCTGCTCAACTGGGCTGGTGCTCCCTCGCCGCTCCCTGTCTTCAATAAGGTGGAGGTGGTAGAGGCTGCCGAACCTACAGAGGCTGAAGTTGTTGTTGCAGATAGCGTGGCTGTATCGCCCTCTCTCTAATGCTTGATCTGCGCGACCTATATATAGGATACGATGAGGATGCCTCGCGCCACATAGTGGCCGAGGCCCTCAATGCTTCGCTCGCACAGGGAAGAATGGCTTGTCTCGTGGGTGCTAATGGAGTGGGCAAGAGCACACTTATGCGCACCTTGTCGGGGTTTCAGCCTGCACTGCGTGGCGAAGTGCGTATCGATGGTCGGCTGATAGGGGAGTATACTCCTCGCGAACTGTCTGAAAAGGTTGGAGTAGTACTTACCGAGAGGAATGCGACTCCTGACCTTACCGTTGAGGAGGTGGTGGCGATAGGTCGTATGCCCTACACAAACTTTTGGGGGCGACTGACGGCTGCCGATCATTGTGCCGTAGATGAGGCTATCGCTCTTGTCGGTATCGAATCTCTGCGCCATAAGAAGATAGGGCGCGTGAGCGATGGCGAGCGGCAGAAGGTGATGATAGCCAAAGCACTGGCCCAGCAGACGGGAATCATCCTTCTGGATGAGCCTACAGCATTTCTTGACTATGGCAGTAAGGTGTCGGTGATGCGCTTGTTGCGTAGGTTGGCTCACGAACAGGGAAAAGTGGTGCTGCTCTCTACGCATGACCTCGAGATTGCTTTCCAGACGACGGATGAGGTGTGGATATTGCAGCGCGAGGGCTTGCAGACGGGTACACTGGATGAGCTGGAGCAGCGTGGCGCTGTGTCAAAATTCCTTGCCACAAGCGGATTGCACTACGATGCGGAGTGTCGTAGGATTGTTATTGACTAGTAAAATAGTAAATCGTAATTTGTTGAATAATAAATTAAATATCATGTTTTCAGGAATAGTAGAAGAATGTGCCACCGTAGTGGGCATCGTAAGAGAGCAGGAAAACTTGCACCTTACCCTCAAATGTAGCTTTGTTGATGAGTTGAAGATTGACCAAAGCGTGGCGCACAATGGTGTGTGTCTGACTGTGGTGAGCATTCAAGATGGTACCTATACGGTAACTGCCATGAAGGAGACCATAGAGCGTTCAAATCTCGGTATGCTTCAGCCTGGCGATGCGGTAAATGTGGAGCGTAGCATGGTAATGAATGGCCGTCTTGACGGACATATCGTGCAGGGACATGTGGACCAGACGGCAACCTGCATGAAGGTAGAGGACGCCGAAGGTAGCTGGTACTATACCTTCAAGTATGCGTTTGATAAGGAGATGGCGCGTCGTGGCTACTTTACTGTAGACAAAGGCTCGGTAACGGTCAATGGTGTGAGCCTCACGGTATGTAATCCTACGGCTGATACCTTCCAAGTGGCTATCATCCCCTACACTCATGACAACACCAACTTCAACGCCATTCGCGAAGGTAGCGTGGTGAATATCGAGTTTGATATCATCGGTAAGTATATGGCGCGTATGGTGGCGCTGTCAGAGTAATTATGGATGATTATGGTTGAGGGTTGAGAGGTGAGGGTAGGCTCTGCGATATTGCTTTTTAGGATAGCCCCCCATCTCTCAACCCTAATCTCTCACCCTTCAACCCTCAAAACTTAAACTGTGCTGCCGTCCACTCTTTTTCCATGCGGTGGCTCACATAGCATAGGCCGAGGCGTTCAGCTTCGGCCTTTATCATGGGCAGGTCGCTCTCATAGAATCCGCTGAAGTATATCTCTCCGCCCTTGTTCATGCGTGCTACATAGTACTGCATGTCAGCAAGTAGGATATTGCGGTTGATATTGGCAATGATGACATCGAACGGACCTTCGGTAGCAAGCGATGAGGCGTCGCCCTGGAATACCTTGATGTTGTTGATATGGTTGAGGGCGAGGTTGTCGATAGAGTTGTTTACGCACCACTCGTCGATGTCGATGGCGGTGAGCTCTGAAGCACCGCGCATAGAAGCCAGGATAGCCAGGATAGAGGTGCCGCAACCCATATCGAGTACGGTCTTACCCTGCAGATCAGTGTCGAGCAGGTAGCTGATGATAAGGCGTGTGGTCTGGTGGTGTCCTGTGCCAAACGCCATCTGCGGGTTGATGATAATGTCGTAGTCGGCCTTCGGGTAATCCTTGTGGAAGGTGCTGTGGATGACACAGCGGCTGTCTACTACGATAGGCTCAAAGAAATGCTTTTCCCACTCCTCGTTCCAGTCCTTGTCCTCCATCTCTTGTGCGGCGAAGGTAATGGTCGTGTCGGGCATGGGGAAGTCGGCCAACACAGCCTGCAGCGTCTCTTCGTCGTAGAGGTGGGCCGGTACATATCCGGTGGTGCCGTCGGGCGACTCTACAAAACTCTCAAAACCAAGTTCCATCGCCAAAGCGGCAATAATGTCGGTAGCGGTTTCGCTGTTGGGGCTTACGGTGAAGCTGACTTCGATGTATTTCATATTTTTACAATTTTTATCTTTATCAGTGCAATATTGTGATTCGTTGTGCAAAATTACATTTTTTTAGCAATTTTCTCTACTGATGGTGTGAAAAATCCCCTTAAAGGATGGAAAATAAGTGCTATCTTTGCAGCAGAATCAGTAAAGATGGTTGTACTATCTTTACATTAAATTGTAAAGGTATGAAAAGATTTGGATTGATCGTATGGATGTTGGTCGGGATTCTCGGCTCGGCATCAGCGCAGCATGACGACTTGTATTTTGTTCCCAAGAAGAAAGTCAAGGCAGAGCAAGTGGAAGAGCAGCCCGCAGCTGTAGAGAAGCAGGTGGCGGAGAAGCAGGCTCCCGGGCAGACAGTTGCTGCGGGCAAGACACTCGCTGTAACCACCGTTTCGGCCAAGCAGCTCGAGATGGATGAAGATACCTATAACCGTCGTGGCTCGTACCTTACCACGCAAGGCGATGCCGTATCGGAGCTTGCCATGAATGATGAGGGCTTTGTACTCATCACCGAAGATGGCGACACGATGTGGATGGACACCGATACCCTGCGCCTCACTCGCATAGCCAGTGATGAGGGTTGGGTCAGCGGCTTTGACGGTAGTGATACCGACTATGAGTATGCCATGCGCATCATCCGTTTCCGTAGTCCGCGCTATGCCATTCCGGTGAGCAGTCCGCTCTATTGGGATGTGGTGTATGGCGGTGCTCTCTGGCCCAGCTGGGAGTGGAATGTGTATGATGATGGTATGTATGCCTATGTATTCCCCACGAGGAGTAACTGGTATTATTGGGACTATATGATGAACTATCCCTTGGGTTGGGATCCCTACTGGGGACACCATCATGGCTACCATTATGGCTACCACTATGGACATCATTGGGGCTATGCTGGTTGGCAGTTCTATGGTCATGTGTGGTATGATCCTTGGCATAACCCCTATTTCCATCACTACAATCCCGGATGGCATCACCCCCATCCTGGCTATCATCCTGGACATCACCCGGGCGTAGTGGCAGGTAAGCCTTCAGAGCATAAGCCCAAGACCTATCCCAACACTCGTCCTACGACGACAGCTTCTACTCGTCCTGGTACGGGCAACGCGGCTGCATCAAGTTCGCGTACCGGTACTACAGCGAGCCGTACGGATAATACCTCTACTCGTCGCGTTGAAGGTAGCACCAGTCGCACCTCTTCAGGTCGTGTGGTTACGGGTCGTACTTCCTCTACCTCATCGGGTAGCAGTCGTACGGGCAATGATGAGGTGGTGCGCCGCAGCACGGGAGGTAGCTCTTCATCAAGTCGTGGTACTACATCGGGTAGCTCATATACCCGACAGACGACCTCGCGAAGCAACTCTAGCAACTCATCTTCATCGGTGAGCCGTAGCTCGTCTTCTTCGTCATCGTCATCGTCTATGAACCGTAGCTCATCATCAAGTAGTAGCTCACGCAGTTCGTATAGCAGCGGTAGCTCTTACAGTGGTGGCAGCTCTTCGCGCAGTTCGTACAGCAGTGGAGGCTCTTCGCGCAGTAGCAGTTCGTATAGCGGTGGCTCGCGTAGTGGTGGCAGTCGCAGATAACGATTACCTTTTTATCACACACAGGTGCGATGATATCGCATAAAACTATCGAATCTTATGAAACACAATAGATTATTTCTTCTTATCGCTCTGCTCCCCATGCTGGGGACTTTGCAGGCGCAGACCTCATACGAGGCTGCAGCATTGCTCGATAGCGACCTTTCTGGTACTGCTCGCTATGTAGGTATGGGTGGTGCCATGAGCGCACTCGGTGCCGACATGAGTACGATGGGTACCAATCCTGCGGGAACAGCGCTTTATCGCCGCTGGGATGCCGCCTTCTCCTTTGGTGGTAACTGGGTGACGCAGCATACCCGCTCGGCGTCAAATCATGGTCGTGCCTTCTCCTCTTATGGCTCTTTTGATAATGCAGGTTTGGTCGTAGCCAATAAGCAGAGCAACAATGGTGTGCTCCGCTTTGTCAATTTCGGTTTCAACTACCGTAATGTGAAGCGTTTCGGTGGTAAGATGGGTATGGCCTCTAATCTGGGAGGTCTGTCGCAGACAGGACAGATGGCTTGGCAGGCATACGAGAATTCAGAAGTGTTTGCTGAGGACTTTGATGCGTCAGATCCTATAGGTTTCTTTCAGACAAACTACTACAAAGATAATCGGTTTGGATGGCTCACGCTGATGGGTGCTCAAGGTTACCTTATCGACGCGTCGGTTAAAGATTTCGGGTCATATTACCCCTCTGTCAGCAATAGCTATAGTGAGAAGTTGAGTGGCGGCATTGGTGCTTACGACTTTAACCTCTCGTTCAACTTTAGCGATGCCGTATATTTCGGTGTTACCTTCACGACTTACGATGTAGACCGCCACTTGGTATCGACCTATTCAGAGGAGTTTGAGGATGGTAGCACCTATACGCTAGACAACTATTATCGCACCGTAGGCTCGGGTTACGACTTCAAGTTCGGTGTTATCGTGCGTCCCCTTGCCTCATCGTTCCGCTTGGGTGTATCGGTGACTACCCCTACGGTATATTCATTGTATGACTATAATTCCGCCGTGTTGAACTCTAATATTTGGCTTACCGATGGCGATGGCAATACTTGGCTTGAACCCATAGAGGTGGATACCTATAGTTCCGCTGCGCTCGGAGGCGATTGCCTCACCTCATACACCATGACTGCTCCTTCAAAGTTCAATGTCAGCTTGGGCGGTACTCTCGGTACCTCATGGGCACTGGGTGCAGAGTATGAGTATACCAATTATGGCAACATCAAGCTCTACGACGACAGAGGTATGGAAAATACGGTGATGAACACCCATACGAGCAGCAACTTTGCCGGTCGCCACACCCTGCGTTTGGGTGCAGAGAAGACCTTCGGTACCTTCTATACCCGTGCGGGTTACAACTATCAGGCAGGAGGCTATAAGGATAGCTCTTGGAAGATGATTCCTGTCAATTCAGTGCAGACCAATACCGCCTACACCAACATAGAGCAAACGCACAATCTTACCTGTGGCGTAGGCTATCGTGGCGATATCTTCTATGTTGATGCCGCCCTGCTTTACAGCATGCAGAGTGCTGCTTTCTATCCGTTCGATGATCCCGAACTGTCAGCCACTTCGCTCCATCGCAATCTGGCCAAAGGTCTGATGACCCTAGGCGTGAGATTCTAGATTGTAGCTTTGAGCAGCGAGCTTTGAGCTCAACAATTTCATAAGAACGATGTTAATAGGTAGTCTATTAGCATCGTTTTATCTATGAGGAGTGTCATAGCTTTTGTGTGCTTGGTGGCATCGTTGCCGCTTGCTTCGCAGCAGGTGGTGTGTAGCTTTGAGGAGGCTCGGGCTCGCATGCTACAGCATAGTGCGGCACTGAAGGTG
>JAFYMV010000150.1 GCA_017548225.1 Bacteroidaceae bacterium
GCTTTTTGGTAATACTGGCCGTAGTCTTCATGGATACCATTCCGTTTATAGGGGTAGCCCCCCACAGAAAGATACCCTGCGAGACGATTCCAGAAGAATTGTTGTACGATGCCTATGCCAATGGCGATAGATGAATAGCCAGGGCCATCGTCAACGCGTTGGTCGCCATAGATCAGGCGGTCGGCCTGCTCCAGTTGGCGCATATTGGTAGAACAGGTGAGGTCAAACCCAAGCCCAGTGGCATGCTTCTCAGAATAGCGATACAGCACATCGCCAACAAATGTAAACTTGGGATAGTGGGCAAAGGTAATGCGCTTGTCTTCGGGATTCTCTACCAAGCGGTTATATGCCTCCCAATCGGCATTGCATGAGTGTACACCGCCACCTATGGAGAGATGACTCATCCATCGAGGGCGAAAGGGGGCAAACCTGGGTTTATCAATTGGGGTAAGTACATCGGCATCGGCAAAGGAATAGCGACAGAAAATGGATGCTCCGAGAGCATCGATACCCACATTGGGTACCTTTAATTTGCCGTTCGAATGATGGCGATAGGTAAGTTCTACACCTAACTTCCACCGTTTTCCAAGGGCGTAAGTACCGTAGCAACCACCACTGAAATAGGCCATGATAAAAGAGCTCTGTGCCAAGTTGTCGGGGTTGTTCACAGGGTCGTATTGGTGGGGAGAACTGGTGATGCCTGTTTCCCAATAATAACCCCACTCATATCGTTCGTATACTCCTAGCGGACGGTGAAACGAGACATATACCGTATAAATATCAGGCATGAAGGAGGGAGTGCTGAACTGCAGCATGCTCAGTTGCGATACAGCAATGCCCACACCCCATGTGGGGTAGCCATACTTGTAAGCATAGACACTACTATCCCCACGAGTACTATAACCCACAGCCACATCATACGACATATACCCATTGCTCACGCGTGCCTCATTGGCATTGAGTACTCGCCCTGCATAGTTGCGTCCATAGAGCGACAGCCGCGAGGGGTGGTCTCCCTCTGCGGCTGCTGTGGTAATGTTCACTATGAGTGCGATTACACAAAGGAATATGCGAATGTACGGATAGTGGCACATGGATTATTTAGAATGTATATCCCACTCTCAAGTGTACATTGTGCATAGAGGCCTTGTTCTCAATGACACCCTTGAAGGCGTGCTGCAACTCGTAGCCAAGGCCTACGCTGAAGTGGCGCACATCTATACCCACCATGGGGTTGATGAGCATGCGGTTCATCTTGTACTCAGTGTTGAAAACACCACCCACGCGAGCCGATACGAAGGGCGACACGCGCTTGTTGAGGAAGGTGTACTTGGCATCGGCAAACACGGGCACGAGGTAGTGGGGAGCGTCCTCGAAGTTGAGGAAGGTCTCGGCAGTGAAGCCTACACCACCACCCAAATAAAAACCATTGCCGAAACTGAAGCCATGGCTGGTGCTGAGGGTGTACTGCTCCGATACGGAGGTGCTCACTGCAATATCGGCGCGGTAGCCGCGCTCGTAGTTCACATAATCCTTGGTTGTCTCACTCTGGGCATTCACACCCATTACGGCTGCCACGAGGGCAAATGTTGCTAAAAGCTTCTTCATAGTCAAGTGTTTAGATTAATCATTGATATGTCAAAAAAAATAATGGTTTCTTACTTTGTCTTCGCTGCCTCCACCAATGCCTTGGCAGACTCTACTCTGTGGTTGGCCTCTTCGAGTTCCTTGTTCATGCGCTCACGCTCAGCGGCGGTGCGTACAGAGGGCTTTGACAGGCGCTTCTGCTCCTCATAGAAAGCCTTGGTCTCAAGCTTGGTAGCCTGAAAGTTGGCCTTATCAATCTTGCGCTGCAACTTTGCGCTCTCCTTCATGTCGCGGAAGGCACGTTTGAGGAATCCGTCCTGTTTTGCCTCGTCCTGTGCATTAGCGGTGAGTACACTGCCGAACATAAGGGCTACTACGCCCAATCCTTTGATAAACTGTTTCATCTTTTTCTTCTGTTTTAATTGGTTAATACTTGTATTTTGTTTAGTGTTTAGTATTTCATTCGAAGGGTGTTCCGTGGTTCTCTGAGTCACCCCTCCCTCTAGAGGGGCTGGGGGAGGCCTCTTCCTTTTCTTCAAGAAACTTCTCTACAAACTTATCTTCGATACGCTGGTATCCATCCACGAAGGTGCGCTCTACGGCTGCATAACCGCGTACGATGCCCTCCTCCATCTTTTTGTAGGCGTTTACTACTGATTCCTCTACCTTGGTCTTCTTCAGCCGGTAGGTTTTCTTAGGCTCTGTTTGCTTCATTGTTTTTGTCGTCTGATTTCGGCTGCAAAATTACTGCGATACATTCAACCATACTCGCCCACTTTTCGCACAAAGTGGTATGATTGTCGGCAAATGATACTTTTTGGACTAAAAACAGTCGCAAATATTTGTTAAAAAGTGAACATGATTGGTATAAAAGGAAGATGTTTTGGCATGATTGTCGGTAGCGCTTGTTGGAGATAGAA
>JAFYMV010000151.1 GCA_017548225.1 Bacteroidaceae bacterium
CGACTCGTTCACCCCACTCTCCAAAGGCTTGGGCAGCGAGTTTTGCAACCAGAATGTATACGACTGCGTGCAGGTACACGGCGGATCGGGCTACATGAAGGACTATGCGTGCGAACGCCTCTACCGCGATGCTCGTGTAACCAACATCTATGAGGGCACTACCCAGATGCAGGTCATCGCAGCCATACGCTACGCCACATCGGGATTCTATGCTGGAGTAATGAAGGAGTTTGCCGAATGGGAGGTGTCGCCCGAGATAGCCGTCCTAAAAGTTCGTCTCGACACAATGGTACCACGCTATGAGGAGTCGGTAAACAGGATTGTAGAATTAAAAGACCAAGAGATCACCGACCTTACCGCACGCCGCCTGATAGAGATGGCAGGCTATATCATCATGGGCTATCTATTGCTGCAAGACGCCACCACAAACGCTGCACTTTTCGCCAACTCGGCACACATCTTCGTGCGTTGGGCAGAAGGCGAAATAGACAAGCACGCGGGCTATATCAGTCGCATAAAGCCCGATGAGACGGGCTATTTTCGTCAGTCATAACTGCGCCATTCACGATTTTCGAGTAACAGAAAACAAAACAACCTCCGTAACGGAGGTATGCAGGACTGTGATTTCTATTAACTGTTAGCGCATTGCTAGTGCCTTATTCTCAGCAGCTTCCATGATTTCGCGCTCACCAGGTCCCTTATCATTGACGCCGCACAAGTGCAGTATGCCATGTATGATCGTGCGATGCAGTTCCTCATCGTACTCGGTAGAGAACTGCTCGCTATTGGTACGCACAGTATCAAGACTGATAAAGAGATCACCACTGATAATATCGCCTTCGGTATAGTCAAAGGTGATGATGTCTGTGTAGTAATCGTGCTGCAAATATTCACGGTTGACCTCAAGTATGCGTTCATCGTTGCAGAAGATGTAGTTCACATCGCCCACCTTCTTGCCATAGATGGCAGCTACCGAGCGTATCCATGCCGTAGTAGGGCGTTTCTTAATATCAGGCATTCTCGTGCCATCAGTCTGATAGGTAATCATATTGAGTTATGAGATAAGAGTTACAAGTTGTGCGACAAAGTTCGCCAAGATTTTAGATATATGCAAGCATTCGTACGTAAATCTCCATAATAACAAGCTAGATAGATTGGGCGCATACCTATGAGGTATAATTTGCAATAGATTACGAAAACTATGCAATGATTATTGTTATATAATTAATTAACCTTTAATACTTATTTTCACTCTACTCGTTGAATGATCACTTTACGATTAGTTTTAAGAATTAAAATTTTAGGTTATTTACGTATATCAGTACAACAATGAGATATGGCACAATGCGAAAATCTTATCAGACTTACTTGCTTCTCCTAAGTCTTTGCTATATGAAGATATATTTTCACTCAATAGGGATAAAACACGCTTTATTCACTTGTTTTTACTACCTTTGCAATAGGTAAAATATCGCTTTATGGAAAAACTTTTTCTGCTCGATGCATATGCGCTCATTTATAGAGCTTACTATGCTTTCATCCGTGCTCCGCGCATCAACTCTAAAGGTCAGAACACCTCGGCTATCTTTGGCTTTGTAAATACGCTGGAGGATGTGCTGAAGAAGGAGAATCCCACACATATCGGTGTGGCGTTCGACCCCAAGGGACCCACATTCCGTCATGAACTATTTGAGCAGTACAAGGCACAGCGCGAGGAGACGCCCGAAGATATACGCGCCAGTGTACCCATAATAAAGGAGATATTACGCGCCTACCGCATCCCTATCCTTGAGGTGAACGGATATGAGGCTGATGATGTCATCGGCACACTTGCACACCAGGCTGACCTGCAAGGCATCAAGACCTATATGATGACACCCGACAAGGACTATGGACAGCTCGTCACGGAGAATGCGCTCATCTACCGTCCCAAGTTTGGCGACAAGGAGTTTGAGGTAATGGGAGTGGAGCGTGTGAAAGAGAAGTTTGGCATTGAGCGCCCCGAACAGGTAATAGACCTCCTGGGACTCATGGGCGACTCGTCGGATAACATCCCCGGCTGTCCGGGCGTGGGCGAGAAGACGGCACAGAAGCTTATCGCCGAGTTTGGCGACATCCCTACTCTACTTGCCCGCCGCGATGAACTGAAGGGGGCGCTGAAGACAAAGATTGACACGAATGTAGAACTTATCGAACTGAGCCGTTTCCTGGCAACCATCAAGACGGATGCTCCTATTGCGCTTGACCTCGATGCACTGAAACGCGAGGAGCCTGACGAGGAGAAGATACAGGCTTTGTTCGAAGAATTGGAGTTCCGTACCTTGATAAAAAGGGTGTTGGGTAAGGATACTGGAGCTGTATCCAATGCTCCCGTAAAGGGAAAATCTCAATCAACGCGTAAGGCTGACACCTCGCAGGGCAATCTCTTCGCACAAGGCGATTTGTTCGGTGCTCCTGCTGCACAAGGTGATCTGTTCGGAATGTCCGGCGAAGGGGGCAGTCTAGACCTGTTCAGCACAAACCTCACCACTCTGGCCTCTATACCCCACACCTATACGCTTGCCGATACGGCGGAAAAGCGCGATGAAATCGCACAAAAACTCGCTACAGCTGATGCCTTTGCCTTTGACACCGAGACTACAGGCACCGACCCTATCGTGGCCGAACTCGTGGGCATGAGCTTTGCCATCAACGAAGGTGAGGCCTACTATGTGCCTGTACCTGCCGAGCGCGATGAGGCGCAGAAGGTGGTCGAGGCATTCCGCACGGTACTTACCAACGAGCGTACGCTGAAGATAGGACAGAACATCAAGTATGACTACCTGGTGATGCAGAACTATGGCGTAGAACTTGGCGGCCCGATGTTTGACACCATGATTGCCCACTACCTGCTGCAGCCAGAGCTGAATCATGGCATGGACTACCTGGCCGAGGTGTATCTCAAGTATGACACCATCAAGATAGAGTCGCTCATCGGTCCTCGCGGCCGTGGACAGAAGAATATGCGCGACCTTACACCCGCAACCATCTGCGACTATGCTTGTGAAGATGCCGATGTAACGCTACGACTGAAGCATATTCTCGAAAAGGAGCTCGTAACTGCCGGTGCCGACTACCTATTCTACAATATCGAAATGCCACTCGTACGCGTGCTGGCCTATATGGAGCGTAATGGTGCACGCATCAGCACCGATACACTGCAGCAGACATCGCTCTACTTTACCGAGCGACTGCAACAGATAGAGAATGATATCTATGAACTGGCGGGATTTACCTTTAACATAGCATCGCCCAAGCAGGTGGGCGAGGTGCTCTTTGAGCGCATAAAGATTGTTGACAAGGCTAAAAAGACCAAGAGCGGACAGTACAGTACATCGGAGGAGGTACTCGAGGGGCTACGCACCAAGCATCCTATCGTGGAGAAGATATTGGAACATCGCGGCCTGAAGAAACTCCTCACCACCTATGTAGACGCCCTCCCGGCATTGATAAATCCGCAGACAGGAAAGATACACACCTCGTTCAATCAGACCGTTACTGCAACCGGGCGATTGAGCTCAAGCAATCCCAATCTGCAGAATATCCCCATACGCAACGAGGATGGTAAGGAAATACGCCGTGCCTTTATCCCCGAGCCCGACTGCGAGTTCTTCTCGGCCGACTATTCGCAAATAGAACTGCGCATCATGGCTCATCTCAGCGGCGACGAGAACCTTATCGAAGCTTTCCGCTCGGGCGAAGATATACACGCTGCCACCGCAGCCAAGATATACCATGTGCCCATTGAGGAGGTTACCCGTGAACAGCGCTCACGAGCCAAGACGGCCAACTTTGGTATCATCTACGGCATCTCGGTATTTGGTCTTGCCGAGCGCATGAATGTAAGCCGCGCCGAAGCAAAAGAGCTCATTGAGAACTATTTTGCCACCTATAGTGGGGTGAAGAGATACATGGATGAGAGCATTGCCGTAGCCCGCGAAAAGGGGTATATCGAAACCATCCTGCACCGCAAGCGCTATCTGCCCGATATCAGTTCAAACAACAGCGTGGTGCGCGGCTATGCCGAACGCAACGCGATCAATGCTCCGATTCAGGGTAGCGCTGCTGACATCATCAAGATGGCGATGATAGAGATCTACCGCCGCTTCCGCGCAGAGAACTTGCGCTCTACCATGATGCTCCAGGTGCACGACGAACTCAACTTCAGCGTATATCTGGAAGAGAAGGAACGCGTGCAGCAAATCGTCATCGAAGCTATGGAGAGTGCATACGCCATGCAGGTTCCCCTCCGTGCAGACTACGGATGGGGCGCCAACTGGCTGGAGGCGCATTAATCCGTCAGGCTACCAGCAAATCAGTCCAGAAGGATCTGGACTTGAGTATGAAAGGCTTTGGACTCCTGTCCAGAGCCTTTTGGATTAGAAAATGTTTGAAGATTATAATGCCCCGTTATCTATCCAGAAGATGATTTCTTCAATCTCGGCATCTTCGACTTCAGGATCGTACTCCTTCTTGAGACTGGCTCCAAAAAGGGCGGCAAAGGCTTGATAGAAATTGGCCTTGAAGCTGCCCATAAACACCTTGATGAGTTCGTATCCTGTCTGCTCGCACTCGCGGTCGACAAGCTTGATGAGCATCTTGCCCTGATTGAAGGTCAGTTTCTTCATCTGTGGGGTGTACTGCTCCAGCATGCCCTTCTCTACGGCGGCCATATGGGCCTCGCGGGCTTTATCATCGGGAAGGGTAAGCATATACTCGTAGGTCTCGATGATGATGCTACGCACCTCGCGGGCTATGGGAAGCGTCTTCTTGATGTCACGCACGGTACGCCAATAGAAACGCTCTTGACGGCGCGACTTGAACTCGGGGACCTTGTATATGTATACATTGGGGAGATGTATGACGGGGATAGTGTCTCCGTCATACACCTCTACGGGTAGTACTACATGCTTGCGCTTATAGCTCTGCGCCTGCATGCCGGTACAGCATAGCACGGCCAGCGCCAATAGGGACAATATGCCGTACGCTCTCTTCATACGGCATAGGGTTACCACTGTATGGTGAGCGGCTCGGGTGTAGTACTATAGATGATAGCTGTGGCGTGAGCAAGGTAGAACACCTCGGTATTGGGGTCGTCGGCACGATAGAACTGTGCCAAGTGCGGATGGGCATTGACCATGCTTACTACAGCCTCGTGGCGTGTCTCAAGATAGGCTTCACAGGTGATGCGTATCCAATCTTCTCCACGCATGGCGGTGAGCTCTACTTTAGGGTTGGCTTTCATTTGGTCAGATACCTTCTTGCCATTCTTGGTCATGATATACAGTTTGCCATCAAACAGGTCGATTGTGCCAAAGGGACGCACACGGGCTTGGTCGCCATCGATCGTGGCAAGGTAGTACACTTTGGCCTCCTTCAAGAAATCATATACTCTTTTCATTGTATTGTCTTTGGATGATATTATTAAAATAGGTAGTTGTATTATGGTAAAGAGGGTGCATCAGTATCTCGACGCACCCTCCTTATTCATATTGTCTTTATCTGCAATGTCAATTACTGCGGACGGCTATAGTTGGGAGCCTCGCTGGTGATAGATACATCGTGCGGATGACTCTCAAGCACACCGGCATTAGTGATGCGCACAAACTTTGCATCGTGCAACTTTTCGATAGTGGGAGCACCACAATAGCCCATACCTGCCTTCAAACCGCCTGCGAGCTGGTAGATCACCTCATAAAGCGCACCCTTATAAGCTACGCGACCTGCGATGCCTTCGGGAACAAGCTTCTTGGTGTCCTTGGTGCCAGCCTGGAAATAACGGTCTTTAGAACCATTCTCCATTGCTTCGAGCGAGCCCATACCACGGTATGCCTTAAACTTACGACCGTTGAAGATGATGGTCTCACCGGGACTCTCTTCAGTACCAGCTACGAGCGAACCGATCATTACACAGTATCCACCGGCAGCGATAGCCTTCACGATATCGCCAGAGTAGCGCAAGCCACCGTCAGCGATGAGAGGTACACCAGTACCCTTGAGCGCCTTAGCGACATCGTAGATAGCTGAGAGCTGGGGAACACCTACACCGGCAACCACGCGAGTGGTACAGATACTACCCGGACCGATACCTACCTTGATACCGTCAGCACCTGCCTCAACGAGCATCTTGGCAGCTTCGCCAGTAGCGACATTACCTACTACGATATCAATGTTGGGGAACTCTCTCTTGGCCTCTTTCAACTTTTCGATAACACCCTTTGAGTGACCATGGGCGGTATCGATAACGATAGCGTCTGCACCAGCCTCAACGAGTGCGCGCATACGATCGAGAGTGTCGAAAGTAACACCTACACCTGCAGCTACACGCAAGCGGCCCTTGCTATCCTTACAAGCCATAGGTTTGTCTTTAGCCTTAGTGATATCCTTATAGGTGATGAGGCCGATGAGCCTGCCATCGTTGTCTACTACGGGGAGTTTTTCAATCTTGTGCTCCTGAAGGATGGCTGAAGCAGCATCCATATCGGCCTGCTGGTGAGTGGTGATCAGCGGAGCCTTTGTCATGATATCTTCAACCTTGCTATCAAGGTTACGCTCAAAACGGAGGTCGCGGTTGGTAACAATACCTACAAGCTTGCCATCATTGTCCACTACAGGCACACCACCGATGTGATACTCGCTCATGAGTGCGAGTGCATCCTTTACAGTAGCCTCGGGCTTGATAGTTACGGGATCATAGATCATACCATTCTCAGCGCGCTTCACGATAGCTACCTGACGAGCTTGCTCCTCGATAGACATGTTCTTGTGAATCACACCGATACCACCCTCGCGAGCAATGGCAATAGCCATCTTCGCCTCGGTAACAGTGTCCATAGCAGCTGTTACAAAGGGAATTTTCAGTTCAATATTCCGTGAGAACTTGGTCGCAAGCGACACATTGACGGGGATTACCTCCGAGTATGACGGCACGAGAAGAACATCATCGAATGTCAAGCCGTCCATAATGATTTTGTCTGCAACAAATGACATACAGCTATTCAATTATGAAAATTATTGCGTGCAAATTTAGCAGTTTTTCCTGTAAGATGAAAACATTTTGTGCGAAAAGTTGTAACAAGTACTATAAGATTTTGTTTTGTGCGCAAAAGCCCACCAAAATTTGATGAAATGGAACGATAAATCAGATTTCAGTACTCTGAAACCTCAAATGGCCGACATACCTACCAGAGCATGACTGGTGGTAATATTTTAAGATATTTTGGGGCGAAAAGCTGTGAAATGTGGCAAAATATTTGGAAAGAAAGAGAAAGTTTATTTCCTTTGCATCGCTTTAAGTTAATTATTCATCTATAAAAACTATTATTATGACAGAAATTGAAGCAAGAGTAAAGGCTATCATCGTAGACAAGCTCGGTGTAGACGAGTCAGAGGTAACTCCCAATGCAAGCTTTACTAACGACCTCGGTGCTGATTCTTTGGATACAGTAGAGTTGATCATGGAGTTGGAGAAGGAGTTCAACACTTCTATTCCCGATGATCAGGCAGAGAAGATCTCTACCGTACAGGACGCTATCGACTTCATCGCTACTCTCGAGAAGTAATCGGAGTACCCCGATAGTATTATAAAAAGTCGTAGTAATTGGATCTTTCCGATTATGCGGCTTTTTTTATTATCATACCTTTATCATATATACCCGACCGTGCACATAGACTCTCTGATCGACTACATACATTACCTGGTGAGCTGCAAAGACAAGGCCTTTGCCTGTCAGTTGCGCCAAATACTGGGATTCTACCCCCACAACATTGCCATATACCGCGAGGCGCTGATGCACCGTTCACTCAACCACCACCGTCCGCACGAGCAAAAGAAAGACAACGAACGACTCGAGTACTTGGGCGATGCCGTCATTGAAACCGTAGTGAGCGATATACTGTACCACCAATTCCCCGGTAAAAAGGAGGGTTTTCTCACTTCTGTGCGAAGCAAGATAGTGCAGCGCAGCAGCCTCAACCGCATAGCCAAAGAGACCGGATTGGTAGAACTCATACAATCGACTCACATTAATCATACCCACAATAGCTTCATATCGGGCAATGCCTTCGAAGCATTGGTAGGGGCAATCTATCTCGATCGCGGATATGCACATTGCTACCGTTTCTTCAAAGAGTGCATCATGGGCAAGTATATCGATGTAAACAAGGTAGCTAAAGAGGATGACAATTTCAAGAGCAAACTTATCGAGTGGGGACAAAAGATGCAGTATCGGATTGATTTCGAACTGATAAGCGAGAATACGATAGGCACTAATAGCCCGACCTTCCGCACCCGCGTCTGCATCGAGGGTATAGAGGCTGGCTCGGGATTTGGCTACTCAAAGAAAGAGAGCCAACAGCTCGCTGCCAAAGAGGCCATGCGTCACATACGGAAGAGGACGGAGCTATATAAAAATATCGTGGCAAAGCACGATGAACAAAAGGAACTGGCAGCAATGAGCGAAGCTAATGATCTGCCACAAGGAGAGCAGCCCGAAGAGAGCAAAGCAGAGCTCCCCGTTACTGAAAAAGTCATGCCTGCTATCACCGTCCTTGACATCTCAAGTCCCACCGAAGCGAAAAATGAAGCTGTCGCATCACAAAATATGTTATAATAAGTAGGAGTGTACGGAGTTTTTTCGTAAATTGCGCAGTCTTATCCGTTTATACATGTATTAAATCATGAAAGCTGTTACAAAAAGATACCTTTTCATCGCGGTGGTATTCGCTGTGGTCATTACCGCCATTTGCCTACAACTGCCGCGCGAGAAAACTGTTACAATTGAGTTTGCCATAGGAAAACCTTGGCGACATGAGCAACTGACAGCCCCCTTTGATTTCGCCGTCGCAAAGAGCGAAGCAGCGCTTGAGCGCGAGCGAGCCGAAGTGATGGCCTCTCAGCGTCCCTATTATGCTATAGAGGCGCAAGTAGGCGCCACTGCCATAGATTCGTTCGCTACTTTCTACAAACGGGAGCTGCGACATATCGTAAGCAGTGCACTACAAAAGCGAGTGGCCCACCGCTTGGAAAGCATCTACAACAACGGCATCATTGGGAGCAACGATCTTGCTCGCTTACAGGGCGACAGCATCAGCGCTGTCATGCTCATTGAGCAGAACAGGGCGCGCCCCATCCCCGTCAGCCACTTGTATACAGTGCAGCGAGCCTACGATAGCTTGATAGCTATCAGCAACACTCCTTTGGAACGCTATGTGCTGCAACAGAGCAACTTGAACGACTACATTACCCCCAACATACACTACGACGCAGCAAAATCTGAAGCGGCGCGACGCGATGCCTTGGAGTCTATCTCGCCCA
>JAFYMV010000152.1 GCA_017548225.1 Bacteroidaceae bacterium
CATATGTAGCGGCGGCATTATTTACCGTGCCCGCGCTTGCCTTTGAGAATAACGATACCACCTCTATTCTCTCTACCTTGCATAGCGAGACACTGCAAGCGTCCAAGGAGGCTCGTCCGCTGACCTTGCAAGAATGCTTGGAGAAGGGATTGGACAAGAACTATTCGCTCCGTATCGTACGCAACGAGGAGCAGATGGCGGTCAACAATGCTACCATGGAGAATGCCGGATTGCTCCCTTCGGTGAGCCTTTCGGCTGGTTATAGTGGTTCGGCTTATGGTAACAATACAACTTCGCGCGATGGTGGCGTCACCAAGAATCGTGGTGCCTATGATGATGGTATTGATGCTGGTGTCGATGTGTCGTGGACACTATTCGATGGCTTCAAGACTATCGCCAATTACGACCGTCTGCGCGAGTTGAGTCTGCTCTCATCGACTCAAACCCGTCTTGCTGTCGAGGACTATATGGCCGAGCTTGCTGCCGAGTACTACAACTTCGTGCAGCAGCGCCAGCGCCTGCAAAACTATGTATCTGCCGTAGAACTCTCACGCGAACGCCTTCGTATCGTGTATGAGCGTTGGATGATAGGTTCGCTCTCTCGTCTCGACCTCTTGCAGGCTCGCGTCGACTTCAATGCCGACAGTGCCCAGTGTCTCAAGCAACGCGAGTTGTTGGCTTCATCGCGCATTCGACTGCACGAACTTATGGCAGAGGATAGCCTTGATGTTAACTTTACCACTTCAGAAGACGATATTGCTTTACTTGTGCTTCCTACTTTTGATAGTTTGTGGGTGCAGACCAAAGAGAACAATGCATCTATGATAATGGCTGCGCATAATCGCACGCTTGCTGATATCGAACTTCGTAGTGTGAGTTCGCGTAACTATCCCTATGTGAAGCTTAATGGCGGTTACGGATACCGTGCCAATCACTATGGTGTAGGTACCACCTTGCGTCGCAACCAATGGGGAGGTGATGTGGGGGTATCGGTAGGCTTCAACCTCTACGATGGCAAACGCCGCAGTGAGCAGCGCAATGCACGCCTCTCAGTCAAGAACGCCGAGCTTGAAGAGTATGACCTCATCTTGTCGCTCTATACTGACCTTGCAGACTTGTGGCAAGCCTACGAGAATAACCGCATGCTCCTCGCTCTGGAGAAGGAAAATGTGATTGCTGCTCGTGAGAACTACGATATCGCCCACGAGCGTTACCTTCTCGGTGACCTTTCAGGTATCGAGATGCGTGAAGCCCAAAAGAGTCTTCTCGATGCCGAAGAGCGTATTCTCGTAGCAGAATATAACACGAAGGTGTGTGAAATTTCGCTTCTTCAATTAAGTGGTGGTATCACGACATATATGAGTAGCGTGAAGTAACTTTTGTTTATGAAGGAGATTTTTAAAAGCTAGCTATTATAATAAAACTATGACTCCGAAAGAAAATATCAACGCCTTGCGTCAGATGATGCAGAATGAAGGATGGGATGCTATTGTTATCTCTGGTACAGACCCTCATAGTAGTGAATATTTGCCTTTGCGTTGGCAGGTACGCCAGTGGGTGTCGGGCTTTACGGGCTCGGCGGGTACGGTGGTAATCACTGCTGACCATGCGGGCTTGTGGACCGACTCGCGCTACTTCATACAGGCCACGGCGCAGCTCGAAGGCTCGGGTATCGCATTGCATAAGCTGGGCATGCCTGATACGGTTGACTATCCCGAGTGGATGGCAGCAAACCTCGCCGAGAAGGCTACGGTATGCGTGGATGGCTTGTGCATGCCGCTCGCTACGGTGCAGCACATGCAGGCTTTGTTTGCCGATAAGGGTATCGGGGTGGTGAGTCGTCCTGACTTTATTGATGCTATATGGAGCGACCGTCCTGCATTGCCTGGTGCACCGGCTTTTGAGCTGGGTGTGGAGTATGCTGGTCGTGCGCGTGCCGATAAGTTGGCTTGGCTGCGCGAGGCTATTGCTGCCAAAGGGTGTGGAGCTATTCTCCTCAGCAGTCTCGACGAGATTGCTTGGTTGCTCAATATACGCAGTAGCGACATTGCTCATACACCTGTGGTGATTGCTTACCTCTGGGTAAGTGCAGAGCGTGCGGTGCTCTATACGACAGAGAGTAAGTTTGATGCGGCGCTTACAGCGGCTCTCGCTGCCGATGGTGTGGCGCTGGCTCCCTATGGCAGTATCGTAGAGAGTATCGCTGCATGGCCTAATGAGGCTCCGATCTATATCGATGGGGCGATGCTCAACTATGCACTCTATGAGAAGGTGACCGAGCGCTTTGGCGCAGCGGTGGTGGATGCTACCTCGCCTGTGAAATTGGAGAAGGCGCTGAAGAACGAGACGGAGATACAGGGCTTCCGTGAGGCATACCGCAAGGACGGTATCGTGCAGACCCGCTTCTTCCGTTGGCTCGAGGAGGCATTGGCACAAGGTGAGCGCATCACCGAGATTGATGCGGCCAACAAGCTCATCAGCTTGCGCAAGGAGATGGATGGCTATCTCGATGAGAGCTTTGCACCTATCTCGGCATATGGAAAGAATGCTGCCTTGCCACACTACTCGGCTACCCCCGAGCAGTGCAGCGTATTGGAGCCGCGTGGACTCTATCTGCTCGACTCGGGAGCTCACTACCTGGATGGCTCTACGGATATCACGCGTACGATTCCTCTTGGTCCGCTCACCGAGGATGAGGCGTTCGACTATACCTGTGTGTTGCAGGGTATGATAGCGCTCTCTATGGCTTCGTTCCCTCGCGGCACACGCGGATGTCATCTCGATATCTTGGCTCGCATGCCGCTGTGGAAGTATAACCGCAACTATGGTCATGGCACTGGTCATGGGGTAGGGCATGTGCTCTGCGTGCATGAGGGTCCGCAGGGTATGCGTCAAAACTTGTTGGACCAGCCGATATTGCCGGGCATGGTGACTTCGTGCGAGCCGGGTATGTACTGTGAAGGACTCTATGGCATACGCCACGAGAATATGCTGCTCTGCTATGAGGATGAGGCGAATGAATATGGTGATTGGTTGGCTTTCATGACTCTGACCTGCACCTATATCGATACTACTCCGCTCGTGGAGGAACTGCTTACTGAAGAGGAGAAGATGTTTATCGACTGCTTCAACACGAGCGTGTACGAGACGCTGCTCCCTGACCTCACCCCCGAAGAGGCGGCATGGCTGAAGACGAAGACCATCGATTGCTTATTCGAACCGGAAGAGTTGGAGGAGTGATTTTTTAGAACCACGAATGAAAAGTTTGATCTATTAACCACGAATAATGATGCTTTAAAATCTTAACCACGAATCTTCACTAATTTTCACGAATAAACTATGTATCAATTTGAGTTCTGTTGACAGGAAATATTCGTGTAGATTCGTGCCCATTCGTGGTTTTTAAAATAAGAACATAAATGTTATTCGTGGTTGATAATCATGTCGTGGAATAAATCATCGCAGATGATGTTGATTTAATTCGAATTATTTGTTCTTTTCCGTGGTAAGGTCTATCTTTGTAAATGAATTTCTATACCTACAGATAAGATAATGGCAGAAAATAATTTGCTTACACGACTTGACGGGCTCGTGGGTAAGTATGAGGAGATAGAGCTCCTCATCACAGACCCTGCGGTGATTGCCGATATGCGTCGTTTCGTGAAGCTCAACAAGGAATACAAGGAACTGGGTGCGCTCATGGAGGCGCGTGCTCGATATATGCAACTCATCCGTCAGCTCGATGAAGCGAAGGAACTCTTTGCTACGGAGAGCGATGCCGATATGCGCGAGATGGCGCGTGAGGAGATTGATACTTGCGAAGCGCAGCTCCCCGTCCTTGAAGAAGAGATCAAACTGTTGCTCGTACCTGCCGACCCCGAAGATGACAAGAATGTAATCATGGAGATCCGTGGTGGCACGGGTGGCGATGAGGCAGCGCTCTTCGCGGGCGACCTCTTCAAGATGTACATGAAATACTGCGAGCAGAAGGGTTGGCGCGTAGAGGTGTCGAGCTTCAATGAGGGTACTGCTGGTGGCTACAAGGAGATTATCTTTGCCGTGAGTGGCGAGAAGGTGTATGGTACACTGAAATATGAGTCGGGTGTGCACCGCGTACAGCGTGTGCCTGCTACCGAGACGCAGGGTCGTGTGCACACTTCGGCTGCTACGGTGGCCTGTTTGCCCCAGGCTGAGGCCTTTGAGGTGGAGATTAATGAAGGTGAGATTAAGTGGGATACCTTCCGCTCATCGGGTGCCGGCGGACAGAATGTGAACAAGGTGGAATCGGGTGTACGCCTCCGCTACAACTGGAAGAATCCTAATACGGGCGAGGTGGAAGAGATACTCATCGAGTGTACCGAGACCCGCGACCAGCCAAAGAACAAGGAGCGTGCATTGGCGCGCTTGCGTACTTTCATCTACGATAAGGAGCACCAGAAATATATTGACGACATCGCTTCGAAGCGTAAGACCATGGTGTCTACGGGTGACCGCTCGGCAAAGATACGCACATACAACTATCCCCAGGGGCGTATCACTGATCATCGCATTAACTATACCATCTATAACCTTGCAGCCTTTATGAATGGTGATATCCAAGACTGCATAGACCAACTGATGGTAGCAGAGAATGCGGAGAGATTGAAGGAAAGCGAACTGTAAAAGGCCTCCCCCTTCCCCTCCTAAGGAGGGGGGACTATGTAGCAGATATAAAATAATAGTAAAAACATAATAGTATAAACATATTAAAAACGCGCCACTCTTGCCCCAAAAAGGATTTGAAATTCCCCTCCTTGGGAGGGGGTAGGGGAGGCCAACCAATGTTATGAACAAACAACAACTTATCCAGAACATCAAGGCACGCAAGTCATTCCTTTGCGTAGGTCTTGACACTGACACAAAGAAGATTCCCGCTCACTTGTTGAACGAGGAGGATTCCATCTTTGCCTTCAACAAGGCTATCATCGATGCTACTGCTGACTACTGCGTAGCTTA
>JAFYMV010000153.1 GCA_017548225.1 Bacteroidaceae bacterium
AACACCCTCAGAGATAACTACCTCTCCCAAATCAGTGCAATCAATGAACGCCCCCTCGCCAATACACTTGACACTTGAGGGGATAATAATATCCCGCAAATCAGTGCAATCAATGAACGCCCCCTTGCTAATACACTTGACACTTGTGGGGATAACTACCTTTTGCAGACCGGTGCAACCTTTAAAAGCACTCAATCCAATTGTCGTAACACCCTCGGGGATAACTATCTCTTCCAAACCGTCACAACCCGAAAAGGCCCCGAATCCTATCTCTGTAACACTTGATGGAATAATAGTATTCTTACAGCCAGCAATAAGGCAATTTGTTTCTTTTTCTACTATTGCATTACATCCTTCACGTGAATCATATTTCGAATTGCCTTCTTCAACTGTTATTCTGGTTAAATTTGTGCAACCTGAAAAAGCCAACTTCCCAATCTTAGTAAGACTTGATGGGATAACTACCTCACGCAAACTTGTGCAGTCACGAAAGGCATCATCACCGATATATGCAAGACGCTCAGAAATAACTACCTCTTCCAAACCGGTGCAACCACAAAAAGCACTACTGCCAATCTCTGTAACACTTGAAGGAATAACTATTTTGCGCAAACTTGTGCAACCACTAAAAGCCTCACTGCTGATTCTAGTAGCCGTTGATGGGATAACTACCTCTTGTAAACGGGTATTCTGTTTAAAGGCTCTGTCCCCAATCACAACAACAGGTTGTTCAAATTGCAGAACTCCTTTTTCTTCTTCTTGGTTATAACTACTCCTAAGAGTTCCTCTGTATGATCCCCAATAACTTATAGTTTTACCATCTACAGTAGTGTACCATATCTCATTGGCAGGTACTAAAGAAGTGTCGTTCATAGTTTATATATTTTTATGGCTAATATTACTTTTATAAATCTTTTTCCATCTGATGCGTTCTATGCTTTTCATATGTATCCATATTGATAGTATAGAGTGCAGAAACGTATGCGCAAATTTAGGGTTATATTTCTGAACATACAATATTGTCATTACTTTTTCTCTCAAATGACAAAAAGACAATGCAGCCGCTCCGAGATACCCATTTCTCGGGGACAAAAAAAACAACTTAGTATATATGAAAGTGACAACAGACAATAGATGAAAACTTGAAGAGGACTCTTGTCCTATATATAACAGATGTTGCGGAATAGGTTGTCCGGTTGTCCTTGTCGGGTGTAATCTATTGATTCATTGCAGATAAACCAGGACAACCCATGTTGTCCTAAGGCTGTCCTCCTGAATTGAGATAAGTTTGCATATAAAACGAAAATGTGCGTTTCGTTTTTTCTGTGATGTTAATAATATTGGTTATCAGTTGGAATTTAATATTTCAATAAAGACTTATCTGTAATTGACAGCGAGCACTCGCGCGAATGGTCGCGACCATACGCGCATATTGTCTGCATCAATAAATAATAAATACAGCTGTGATAGGGTGAAACAGAAGGAAGCACCACAAATCAGTTAGGTGAATCTATTGGTTGAAACTAGGAAAAGTGAGAATATGTGTCAGGGACACCCTCGGGGCAGCCTGGGGTGTCCTTGTTTGTCGGTTTATAATCAATACATTGCACATCGTAAGGACAACCGGACAGCCTGTTTGGGAAAAGTTGTATATGAGGCTATTTGTGCTTATCCAAGCCGGAAATTTAAAGCAGTAAGGAAAAAGTCATCCGAAAAGTCTTGCAGTTCCGTAAACTCTTTGTAAATTTGCGGAAGAAAAGCCTACGGCCAACAAACCGTAGACAAAACACAATTCATAATTCATAATTCAAAATTCAAAATTCAAAATTTAAAATTATCTACCCATCCCGCAGGCGACCGTTGACCGTTGACGGTAGACCGTAGACAAAAATACAATTCAAAATTCATAATTCATAATTAACACTCATGGCTACTCCCGAATTCAAGTATGCGCCCATGTTCCAGTTGGGCAAAGATGAAACCGAGTACTATCTCCTCACCAAGGACTATGTATCGGTAAGCGAGTTTGAGGGCAAACCGATGTTGAAGATTGCCCCCGAAGGTTTAACCGCAATGGCCAACGCAGCCTTCCGCGATGTATCGTTCCTCCTCCGCCGCGCTCACAATGAGCAGGTGGCCAAGATCCTCTCTGACCCCGAGGCCAGCGACAATGACAAGTATGTAGCACTCACCTTCTTGCGTAATGCTGAGGTGGCTGCCAAGGGTAAGCTCCCCTTGTGTCAGGACACTGGTACGGCGATTATCCACGGCGAGAAGGGTCAGCAGGTATGGACCGGTTTCTGCGACGAGGAGGCTCTCTCACTCGGCGTATACAAGACCTATACCGAGGAGAACCTGCGCTACTCACAGAACGCTCCGCTCAACATGTACGATGAGGTGAACACCCGTTGTAACCTCCCCGCACAGATTGACATCGAGGCAACAGAAGGCATGGAGTACCACTTCCTTTGCGTTACCAAGGGTGGTGGCTCGGCCAATAAGACCTATCTCTATCAGGAGACCAAGGCATTGCTCAACCCCGACACGCTCGTGCCCTTCATGGTGGAGAAGATGAAGTCACTCGGCACAGCGGCATGCCCTCCCTACCACATTGCTTTCGTTATCGGTGGTACATCAGCAGAGAAGAACCTCCACACCGTGAAGCTCGCTTCTACTCACTACTACGACACCCTGCCCACAACGGGTGATGAGACAGGTCGTGCCTTCCGCGATGTAGAGCTTGAGCAGAAGGTGCTCGAGGAGGCTTACCGCATCGGTCTCGGCGCACAGTTTGGTGGTAAGTACATGGCTCACGATGTGCGCATCGTGCGTCTGCCCCGCCACGGTGCTTCATGCCCCGTAGGTCTTGGCGTGTCATGCTCGGCCGACCGTAACATCAAGTGTAAGATTAATAAGGATGGTATCTGGATTGAGAAGATGGATGATAATCCAGGCAGCCTCATCCCCGAGGAGTTGCGTGGTGCAGGCGAAGGTGATGTAGTGCGCATCGACCTCAACCGCCCCATGCCCGAGATCCTCGCTCAGCTGAGCCAGTACCCCGTGGCTACACGCCTCTCGCTCAACGGTACCATCATCGTAGGTCGCGACATCGCTCACGCTAAGCTAAAAGAGCGCCTCGACCGTGGCGAAGACCTGCCCCAGTACATCAAGGACCATCCCATCTACTACGCTGGTCCTGCCAAGACTCCTGCAGGTATGGCTTGCGGTTCAATGGGCCCCACCACAGCCGGTCGTATGGACTCATACGTTGACCTCTTCCAAAGCCACGGCGGCAGCATGGTTATGCTCGCCAAGGGTAACCGTGCACAGTGCGTGACCGATGCTTGCCACAAGTACGGCGGTTTCTACCTCGGTTCAATCGGCGGTCCTGCTGCTATCCTCGCACAGAACAACATCAAGAGCATCGAGTGCGTAGAGTATCCCGAGCTCGGCATGGAGGCCATCTGGAAGATTGAGGTGGAAGACTTCCCCGCATTCATCCTCGTCGATGACAAGGGCAATGACTTCTTCAAACAGTTGAAGCCCACCTGCCCTATGAAGTAATCTTGTAATTTGCAAGATTAACCAAACAAGCGGTTGCCCTTTAGGTTGCAACCGCTTGTTATTTTTTTGTAAAACCCTTACTTTTTGCTAATTTGCCACAAAAACCCGCTGCTTATTTGGCTAAACAAAAACTTTTTTATACTTTTGCGAGAAAGTATATGCTATTTTGTATACAACATTAAAATCTAGGAAGTATCTTGATCACAAGATAACTTACCGAATTGATTAAGAACTAATAAACACATTTTTTAAAGTATGATAAGAAAACCTATTTTTAGTTTATTTTTGCTGGCTGCAGTATTATTTGTCACTCCCGCAAGTGCCCAAATGTCTGACGAAGCTGCCATCAGTTACGTTAAGAAAGGACTTGCTAATGGAAAATCACAAAATCAACTCATTAGCGAGTTGAGCTTAAAGGGCGTAACAAAAGAGCAAGCTCTAAGAATAAAAAAACAAATGGAGTCTGAAGACAAAGGGGGAAGTTTAGATCTCCAGTCTGTTTCTAGAATGCGTTCTTCTCAGAGTGTCAAAACCGCACCTACAAAAGCTCCAGTCGTACAACAACCTCAAGTTAGCGAGAATCAAGTATTCGGTCATAATGTATTTTCCATAAAATCATTAACATTTGCCCCTATTGAAAACTTGGCTACTCCTGTAGACTACAAGTTAGGTCCTGGGGATGAAGTCATTATCGATGTATGGGGAACCAATCAAGCTACTATCCGACAAATCATATCTCCTGATGGGTTTATCAATATTGAAGAAATCGGACTCATCTATTTGGGAGGAATGACAATAGAAGAAGCAAACGACTATGTACGTCGTAAATTGGCAAGCATCTATTCTGTTGGCAACGAAAACGCACAATCAGAAATAAAGTTGACTTTGGGAGCCATTCGTACTATAACCGTAAACGTAATGGGAGAAGTTGTTGCACCAGGCACTTATTCTTTATCTTCTCTTTCTACTGTGTACCATGCGCTTTATAGAGCTGGAGGATTTAATAATTTAGGTAGCGTACGTAATGTTTCTCTAGTACGTAATGGAAAGAAGATTGCAGATATTGATGTGTATGATTTTATCATCAATGGAAAACCTGCAGAAGATATTATCTTACAGGATGGAGACGTTGTACTCGTGCCTACATATGAAATAATTGTTGCTTTATCTGGTAATGTAAAACGCCCGATGAGATATGAAATAAAGAAAGGAGAAAACATTGCCAATCTTGTAGACTTCTCTGGAGGATTTAGAGGAGATGCATACACCGCTAATGTTACGGTAGAACGCCGCAATGGACGTGAATTACAAATATACACTGTAGAGAATGCTGATTTTTCTTCTTTTGAACTTTTGGATGGAGATAGAATTAATGTCGGCGAGATTATTCAACGTTACGAGAATCGAGTAGAGATACAAGGTGCAGTTTATCGACCTGGCCACTATCAATTGAACGATAAAGTAAACACAATTTCAGAACTTATTGCTATTGCTGACGGACTTCGTGGTGATGCTTTTACCAATAGAGCTTTACTCCATCGCGAACGTGAGGATTATACTCTTGAACTGATTCCGATTGATATTGATAAGGTATTAAATGGTTCGGCCACAGATCTTGAACTTCAAAAGAATGACGTACTTACCATTCCCAGTATCAATGCCATTAGAGACTTAGGAGTCATTACTATAGTAGGACAAGTTGCACATCCGGGAGACTACCGTTTTGCAGAGAACACAACAATTGAAGATGCTATTCTACAAGCTGGAGGTTTGTTAGAGGCTGCTTCAACAGCAAAGGTAGATGTTAGCCGTCGAATTAAGAATCCTGAGAGCACTGAAGAGAGCGATACCTTAGCTCAGCTCTTCTCCTTCTCTATAGATAGTGATTATAAAATCAATGGCGGTGAGACATTTATCCTTGAACCCTATGACCGAATATATGTTAGAAAAAGTCCGAGTTACAGCTCTCAATCTCACGTACATGTAAGGGGAGAAGTTTTATTCCCTGGAAGCTATGTCTTGACAAATAAATCTATGAGATTGTCAGATGCTATAAAGTTGTCTGGCGGGGTTTCATCATTAGCATACGTTAGAGGAGCAAAACTTAATCGTAGAATGAATGAGAATGAGAGAAAACAGCTTCTAGAAGCCGCTGAAATTATTGAAAACGGAGAGGCTGAAGACACCAAGGTAGACATTGATATTACTGAAGTATATACTATAGGTATCAATTTAGAGAAAGCGTTAAAAAACCCAGGAAGCGACGCTGACCTAGTTCTCCGCGAAGGTGACGAAATCATCATTCCTGAATACACAAATACCGTTAAAATTTCTGGATGCGTATTAAGACCTACCACCGTAACGTATGACCCCAAAATGACAGTGTCTGACTACATTGTTCAAGCTGGAGGGTATGGTTTTAGAGCAAGAAAAGGAAAAGCATATATTGTCTACATGAATGGTACCGCAAACAAGGGACGTAGATCTGCCCGCAAAGTAATAGAGCCAGGATGTGAAATTATCGTTCCTGATAGAGCTAAAAATGATGCTATGTTGGCTAATACTTTAGGTATAGCAACAACAAGTGCTTCAATTGCAACAATGCTTGGAACTGTTTATAATATTATCAAATAAATAATCACATGGCAGAACAAAATAACAAATTACCCAAACAAGAGCAAACAAACGAAATAGACATCGTTGAATACATAGCCAAACTTTGGAAAAAACGCCCATTTATTATCAAATGGGGGTGCGTGGGTATCATTTTTGGACTCATCGTAGCATTCAGTTTACCAGAGAAATATAAGGCGAGCGTAATTTTGGCTCCAGAAGCTGCAGGAAATAACAGTTCAGCTGTAAGCGGATTGGCGTCAATGATGGGCATGAGTATTGATAATAGTACCGATGCTATTAGTGTAGAGATGTTTCCTGATGTAGCTCATTCCACGCCATTTATTGTCGGTCTATTTGATATTCCTGTACAATTTGAGAGAAAGGATAGTGTCATAAAAACCACACTATATGAGTACATGCTCAAGTATCAAAAAAAGCCATGGTGGTCACCAATTATCAAAGCACCTGCAAAGGCGCTTAAATGGTGTAAATCATTAATAATAAGCAGTCAAGAAAATGAGGAATCAAGTAATGGTCAGCGCAATTTGGCAACTTTAACAAAGAAAGAAAGGAGGGTTGTTTCATATTTTGCAGAAAACATACAAGTTAATATTGACAAGAAAACAGGAATGGCTAGAATTGAGATGGAGATGCAGGATCCATTAGTTGTCTATACCGTCGTACAAACGGTAATGAACCATCTTAAGGATTATGTTTCCGACTATCGGACCTCCAAGGTACGTCAGGACATTGAGAATCTCACTATCATTTATAATCAACGTAAAAATGACTACTACGAAGCCCAACAAGCATATGTAAAATATGTAGATGCCAATAAAAACGTAATACGCCAAAGTGCACAAGCAGAACAAGAGAGACTTCAGCAAGAGATGAATCTTGCTTATCAGATATACTCTCAAGTAGCAACTCAGCTTGAAAGTGCGCGTATCAAAGAGCAGGAAACAAAGCCTGTGTTTGTTGTTTTGGAGCCAGCATCGGTTCCCAACCTAAAATCAAGACCTAGCAAGGCTAAATTACTAATATTGTTTACCTTCCTTGCTGGATGTTGTGCAGCTGGATGGGCGCTCTTTGAAGATGATGTTAAGGAAATCGTAAAGGAGATAACTGAGGAAAAGTAGTTATTTCTTTACACTGTGATGATAATAGTAGAGTTGGGTATAGTCCTTCGTGGATTGTACCCAACTCTCTTTTAAAGTAAACTATGAGCAATTGCGTTGCTAGCTGTTGGCATTTTAGCCTTCAGTAATTCTGAATCTGAATCTAATAGGATATATCCTTATGGATGGATATAGAGCAAAAGATGAAGCCCATTGAGAATATGTTAAACAACATGTCATTATATCTATTCGTGTGGGCTTTTCATAAAATTGTTTAAACTATTCGTTTGTATCCGTTCTTTTTTGTATCTTTACGAGGTTAAAATGGGCGAGTGTGGCTAAAGTGCTGTAGGACACCCATTAGGCACAATTGTGACGATAGGATAAGGTCGAAAAGCGCCAGACATGTTATGATAAAACAAGAGCGCAATTGTGTCGATGAAAACATGATAATAAAAAAGAACATATATAATGAATTACAAATGGAATTATCAACCTTCTACAGAGCAAGACTATGCAGAGGCTGAGAGGCTATCCGAAGAGATAGGTATCAGTCCGGTACTCTGCCGACTGCTACGCAAGCGAGGGGTGAAGACGGCCGCTGAGGCGAAAAAATTCTTCCGACCGAGCTTGCTGGACTTGCACGACCCATTCTTGATGGATGGCATGGATGCTGCAGTAGAGCGCATCAACAAAGCACTGGGTCGCAAGGAGCGCATACTGGTGTATGGCGACTACGATGTAGACGGCACCACCGCTGTGGCATTGGTGTATCGTTTTCTGCAACAATTCACGACCAATATAGCGTATTACATCCCCGACCGCGACAATGACGGATATGGAGTGTCGTTCAAGGGTGTAGACTATGCCAAAGAGACCGGCGTAGGATTGGTCATCGTGCTTGACTGTGGAGTGAAGGCTGTTGACGAGATAGCCTATGCCAAGAGCTTGGGCATCGACTTTATCGTATGCGACCACCATGTTCAAGGCGAGGAGTTGCCCCCTGCCGTGGCAATATTAAACCCCAAACTCGCGGGGTCTAACTACCCCTACCCCCACCTGTCAGGTTGTGGAGTAGGTTTCAAGCTGATGCAGGCCTTTGCCAAGGACAATGGCATTGAGTTCAGCCAGCTCATCCCCTTCCTTGATTTGGTCGCTGTGAGCATTGCTTCAGACATCGTGCCCATCATGGGCGAGAACCGTATATTGGCTTATCACGGACTGCGCCAGATTAACTACAAGCCGAGCACAGGTCTGCAAGCCATCATTGAGGTGTGTGGACTGAAAGATAAGGAGATAAAGTTCAATGACATCATCTTCAAGATAGGCCCCCGCATCAATGCCTCTGGGCGTATGCAGACAGGCCAGGAGGCAGTAGACCTGCTCACCGAGAAGGACTACGCCAAGGCTTTGGCCATGAGCAATCAGATCAATGAGTACAACGAGGCTCGCAAGGATATCGACAAGAGCATGACTGAGGAGGCCAACCGTATTGTCGACAACCTTGAAGACTTGGCCGACAAGCGCAGTATTGTGCTCTACAATGAGGATTGGCACCGTGGAGTCATCGGTATCGTAGCTTCGCGCCTTACCGAGATTTTCTACCGCCCATCGGTAGTGCTTACCAAGACGAACGATATGGCTACGGGATCGGCTCGTTCGGTGGCCGACTTTGATGTATACAAAGCCATCGAGAGTTGCCGCGACCTGCTCGACAACTTTGGCGGACACTCCTATGCCGCAGGTTTGTCGTTGAAAGTAGAGAACATCGAGGAGTTTACCCGCAGATTCGAGGAGTATGTATCAGAGAATATTACCCCCAACCAGACAGAGGCAAATATCGACATCGATGAGGAGCTGACATTCAGAGAGATTAGCTTCAAGCTCTACAATGACCTTAAGCGTTTCGAGCCTTTCGGGCCCGACAACCTCAAGCCCGTGTTCTGCACACATCATGTATATGATTTCGGCACCAGCCGCGTGGTAGGCCGCAATCAGGAGCACATCAAGTTAGAGTTGGTAGACAATCAGACGAGCAATATCATCAACGGCATAGCTTTCGGGCAGAGTTCTCAAGCGCGTTATATCAAGTCAAAACAGTCGTTTGACATCTGCTATACATTGGAGGAGAACACGCACAAGCGTGGCGAGATACAGTTATTGATCGAGAGCATCAGACCCAATAGATAAGAGGAGTGAACTACGCTGAGATTCTTCACGAGTACTTCGGCTACGACTCGTTCCGTAGCATTCAAGAAGACATCATCCGTAGCATAGGCAGCGGACGCGACACGCTCGGGCTGATGCCCACAGGCGGCGGCAAGAGTATCACCTTCCAGGTGCCAGCGTTGGCCATGCCGGGGGTATGTATTGTGGTAACCCCACTCATCGCATTGATGAAGGACCAGGTGGCCAAGCTCCGCGAGCGTGGCATCAAGGCTACAGCCATCTATTCGGGTATGAGCCGCGACAATATCGTAGCAGCGCTCGACAATTGCATCCTCGGCGATTACAAATTCCTCTATATATCCCCTGAGCGTCTTTCGAGCGAAATCTTCCTCACCAAGCTCCGCCGCATGGAGGTGAGCTTCATCACCATTGATGAAAGCCACTGCATATCACAATGGGGCTATGACTTCCGTCCCTCATACCTCGCCATTGCCGACATACGCAAGCAGCTCCCCACGACCCCCATTCTCGCGCTGACGGCTACAGCCACCCCCGAAGTGGTAGACGACATACAGGATAAGCTGATGTTCCGCGCCAAGAATGTGTTTCGCATGAGCTTCGAGCGCAAGAATCTCAACTATATCGTACGCTCCACAGACAACAAGGATGGCGAACTGCTCCACATTTTGAGCCGCGTCGAAGGATCAGCCATCGTCTATGTACGCAGTCGCGACAAGACACGCGATATAGCCAAGATGCTCACCGAGCAAGGCATCAGCGCCTCGTTCTACCATGCCGGCCTTGATGCCCGCGACAAAGACAAGCGCCAGCAACAGTGGACTGAAGGAGCTATACGCGTCATCGTAGCCACCAACGCCTTCGGCATGGGTATCGACAAGTCCGATGTACGCATCGTCATCCACTACGAGATGCCCGACTCGCCCGAGGCCTACTACCAGGAGGCCGGCCGTGCTGGCCGCGATGGCCTCACCGCCTATGCCGTACTGCTCTACTCGCCCGACGACAAGCGCAAACTCTCGCGCCGCATATCTGACAACTTCCCCGACAAGGAGTTTATCCGTAGCGTATACGAGCGCCTCGGCTACTACTATCAGATGGCCGTAGGCGATGGCTTGGGCTGCCGTTACGACTTTGACTTGGAAGAGTTCTGCCGGGCCTATCACCTGCCCCTCGTACAGACCGAGAGCGCCCTACGCCTGCTCACTCAAGCGGGTTACATCCGTTACGAGGAGGAAGAGGATCGCACCTCGCGCCTATGCTTCACCATCCAGCGCGACGAGCTGTATCGTCGTTACGACATCAGCGACACCTCCGACCAGATTATCCGTACCCTGCTACGCCTCTATAGCGGTGTGTTCAGCGACTATGTCTTTATCGACGAGAAGCAGATCAGCGAAGTGAGCGGCATTGCCCTTGAGCCGTTGTACGAATCCCTGCTCGGTTTGAGCCGCACGCGCGTGATACATTACATACCCCGCCGCACCTGCCCTTCGGTAACCTTCACCCAAAAGCGTATCGACACCGCCCGTGTGATCATCCCCCCCACCGTATACGAAGAGCGTAAAGAGAAGTACGCCCTCCGCATCGAGTCCATGAAGGAGTATGCCCTATCCGACACCCAATGCCGCAGCCGCCTTCTGCTCCGCTACTTTGGTGAGCGCAGCGCCCTACCCTGCCAACAATGCGACAACTGCCGCGCACAGCGAGGCGCCACACTCCCCGAGACCCTCTACCAAGCCTATCTCGACATGGTGGACGACCTCCTGGGCGACAACGAATCGCACCCCGTAGAGGAGCTCCACACCCTACGCATCCCCTCCGAGCACCTCCGCCACTTTCTCAACCGTATCGTCAGCGAAGAGCAGTTCTCCCTATGCGACGGGATGATAAAGCGGAGATAGGAGGCACATTCAATATTGTATCCTGAAGTAATTCAATAGACCCTTGTAATGGTCCTGCGCCGTCAGGCAAGTATCCATCAGATAGCCTTTGATGTGTGGCCAGTGCTGCAAGCCACGGTAATAAAACATCTTCAGTTCATCGGTGATGATAAACGGCACATGCCCACTTGCCAAGCACTCCTTGAACATCAATAGCCTTCCCACACGCCCATTCCCATCCTGGAAAGGGTGTATGCACTCAAAGCGATGATGCAAGTCAAGGATATCTTCAAAGGTTTTGCCTCTCTTGGTATTGTATTCCTTTAATAAGGCTTGCATTTCGCGGTGCACCTCTCGGGAGGTGTCGTCTCGTTACCTCCTACTCATTGGGAAGACGCTTATATTCTCCTACGGCAAACCAGTCGCGACGACTGTCCGAAGTGCCACTCTTCAGCACCTGATGTAACTCCTTGATGAAAGCCTCAGAAAGATTCTCTTCGGCTCGATCAATGATGAAGTCAATACAACGAAAGTGATTGCTGGTCTCGATAACATCGTCCACATTGACACTCTCCGTCGTAATGCCTATCGTATTCGTCTCAAAGATATAGCGCGTCTGGTCATGCGTAAGGCGACTACCCTCCATATGGTTTGAGTTGTAGGTAAAATCAATCTGTGTACAATGGTATATTGAGCCCGTCAAGCGAAGTCGCTTCTGCTCGCGCAACACACTGAGCAGGGGCAACTCTTTCTTTTTTCCTCGACAAGGAGGCACAGCATCAATAGGGATGTTCCATGTCTTTCCCGTAAGAAAAGCGCCTACAATCTTCCCCGTAGCACAATAGTTGCGCACCGTACGCTCCGACATGCCATACTGCTGAGCAAAGGCTGATACTGACAAATACCCCATAAAAGTTCCTCCTATCGGCAAGTTTCTACTGCTTTTTATTTTGGAGATAATATCGCAGTTGTCCAAGTTTCAGGATTGTCCCCTTAAATTAGGGGGCCAACGCGGTATGAAAGCGTTGGCGCTCAGCACAGAAAACACAAGCATTTTCCGTACATTCATTCGTTGAGATTTGGCATTTCTCTCGCCTTACACTATCTTTAATCTGCTACGCAGCTTGAAAATAGGCTGCGGCTCGGAAAAATGCAAGTAAACTTAACTTTGTTGAGTTTCTAAAGGCTGCAAGCAGCACTCCTTCGTGCCGATAAACCGGCAGCCGTCGCAACCGACGCTTTCATACCGCGTCGGCACTCAATAATGAAAAAGCAAGCAGTTTCATTATGTTCGCTCGTTGAAACTTGCTTTTTCTCTCTTTGCACTATCTTTAATCTGCTGCGCAGCTTGAAAATAGGCTGCGGCTCGGAAAAATGCAAGTAAACTTGCTTTTTCTCTCGCCTTGCACTATTTTTGTAGTTTATTTGGTGAATTGGCGTAAACGAATAAATAGACAACTACGAGACTATGCTTTACTACTTGTTTGAGTACCTTAACAAACTGAATGTGCCTGGTGCGGGAATGTTCACCTACATCTCGTTCCGCTCATTGCTGGCTATCCTCATTGCCCTACTGGTGTCTACCGTGTTTGGTAAGTATTTTATCAATATGCTGAAGCGTCAGCAGATTACTGAGACGCAGCGCGATGCAAGCATCGACCCCTTCGGTGTGCAGAAGATAGGAACTCCCACGATGGGTGGCATCATCATCTTGGCTGCCATCCTGGTGCCTTGCCTCTTGCTGGGCCGTCTGGATAATGTGTATATGATTCTGATGCTCGTCACTACGGTGTGGTTGGGAGCGTTGGGCTTTGCTGATGACTACATCAAGGTGTTCAAGCGCGACAAGGAGGGGCTGCATGGCATGTTCAAGATCATTGGTCAGGTGGGCTTGGGTGTCATCGTGGGTCTTACGCTCTACTTGAGCGACCAGGCTGTCATCCGTGAGAATGTTGAGGTGCGTCATGGTGGGAATAGAACGACTGAAGTGGTGCACAAGAGTGAGGCGCAGAAGTC
>JAFYMV010000154.1 GCA_017548225.1 Bacteroidaceae bacterium
AGGTGATGTACATCAAGAAATGGATACTGACGCTATGCGCTGTGCTCGGCACCATAGGGGTGCGGGCGCAATTTGATACGCATTTCACGCACTACTGGGCGCTACAAGGTTATTATAACCCTGCAGTGGCGGGGTTGAGCGGACGACTCAATATGTATGGTACTTATGCTATGCAGATGGTGGGATACACCAATGCGCCCGCAACCATGCTCATTGGTGCTGATATGGTACTACCGACCGAGCAGAAAAATCAGGCAGTAAGTGCTAATCTTTATAGTGAGTCTATAGGTCTCTTTACAAACCAACGCCTCTTTGCAGGCTATGCCTACCGATTTAACTTGTGGGGCGGACGCATGGCTATGGGTATGAACGCAGGCTCACTAGAACAGAAATTTGATGGATCAAAGGTGGAAGCCGAGGAGTCAAGCGATGCTGCTTTCCCCTCATCAGAGGTCGATGGTATGGGACTGGATCTCACGGCTGGAGTGCACTATGTACACCCCATGTTCTACGCCGGACTATCGGTGATGCACCTTACAGCACCTACCATCGAATTGGGCGAAACGAATGAAATTAAGGTAGATCGTGCCTATTATTTCAGTGGCGGATGCAATATTCAACTGAAGAATCCGTTACTATCCATACAGCCCTCGCTTCAGTTGATGACAGATTTGACAGCTTGGCGAGCCGACATGACCATACGAGGTACCTACACCTATGATGAGAAACGCTACTATGCGGGCCTTACTTATAGTCCTATGACTTCGGTAGCCCTTCTCTTCGGTGGAGAAATCAATAGTGTAACATTCGGCTATGCTTACGAGATCTTCACTTCGGGAGTAGGATTCATCTACGGAAGTCACGACCTATATGTGGGATATGTGATGGATTTGGAGCTGTTTAATAAAGGAAGAAACAAACATAAAAGTATACGCATATTATAACTCGTATGAAAAAGACATGGATTATATGCCTGGCTGTTGTAGCTCTGCTGACCTCGTGCATGGGGGCAAACAATGCTGCTATGGCAGTGGGTGGTGAACTGACGGGCTCACGCTCGGCTGCATTCAATGAGCCGGCTCCGTTTGGCATGGTGCTTGTGCCACGCGGATCACTCAAATTGGGTGAGGAAGAAACCGATAGCCTATGGGGTTCAAATGCCCCACACAAGGAAATCTCGGTGGAATCATTCTGGATGGACGATACAGAGATTACAAATGCAGAATATCGTCAATTTGTAAATTGGGTGCGCGACTCTATCATTCGTGAACGCCTCGCTGACCCTGCTTATGGTGGTGACGAGACTTTCAAAATTGAGGAGGATGAGTATGGTGAGCCTATTACTCCATACCTCAACTGGAAAAAGCCCATTCCTTGGCGTAAAGCTACCGAAGACCAAATGATAGCTATCAATAGCGTGATGAAACGCAATCCTTACACAGGTGCTATGGAACTCGACCCCAAGCAGATGAATTACCGCTACGAGGTGGTGGACTATACCCAGGCTGCATTGCGTAAGAATCAGCTCGATGTTGCCATGCGTGTACGCAATACTGATGTGAAGGTAAACCCTGATGAGGTAATTATGATTTCGAAAGATACTGCCTACATCAATGAGGAAGGACAAATCGTTCGCGAAACAATCAATCGTCCTCTTTCAGGACCGTACGACTTTGTCAATACCTACATCGTGAACATCTTCCCCGATACTACCTGCTGGGTAAACGATTTTCCTAACGCAAATAATGAGATGTACATGCAGCTCTACTTCAATCACCCCAACTACAATGACTATCCTGTAGTAGGTGTGAGCTGGGAGCAGGCCAATGCCTTCTGCGCATGGCGTACTGATTATCTGTTGCGTGGACTCGGTCCTCAGGCCAAGTATGTGCAGCGCTATCGTTTGCCGACAGAGGCAGAATGGGAGTATGCAGCACGCGGCAAAGAGGGCACACTATTCCCTTGGATGCAAGATGGTACCAAGAGTGATGAGGGTTGCTTCTATGCAAACTTTAAGCCTGAGCGTGGTAATTACACCAAGGACGGAAGCCTTATCACAACCAAAGTAGGTTCATACTCTGCTAATAGTCATGGATTATATGATATGGCTGGTAATGTAGCCGAGTGGACATCAACCGTATATACCGAAGCTGGTGTATTGCAAATGAGCGACATGAATCCCGAGCTCTCATACAACGCAGCAAAGGAAGATCCTTACTATATGAAGAAGAAAACTGTGCGTGGTGGTTCATGGAAAGATCCTGAGAAATTTATCCAATCAGTATCACGCACCTACGAGTATCAAAACGAAACTCGCTCATACATCGGATTCCGATGCGTACGCTCGTATGTGGGAACAATAAGAAAGTAAAAAAAGGAATCATACTATCGAAATAATCAGAGTACTTGAAATGTCCGAAAGGCTCGGAGTACTCCAAGAACAATATATAACTCATCCACTATGAAACAGAAAACAAGTGCTATCAGCCGCTTTCAGGATTTCTTGGAAACCCAAAAGGGACAAACCATATTGAACTACCTCTATAGCTGGGGTGCTGCTGTCGTTATTTTAGGTGCGCTCTTCAAGCTCACCCATATCAACGGCGCCGACCTCATGCTTTTCCTCGGTATGGGTACCGAGGTACTCACCTTCATCGTTAATGGTTTTGAACGCCAGTCAAGCGCTAAGGAGGACGATGCTCCTGCTACAGCAGGTGGTCCCGTCATCATTGGTGGCGCTCCTATAGCTACCGGCACCGTAGTTGTTCCCCCCGTAGTTGAAACAGCTACAGCTGCAACAGCTGCAACAACTGCAACTGTTCCTCAACTCGACACAGAAGCACTTACTGCTATGGCCAACATCGCTGCAGCCAATGCTGCAGTGGCAGCAGCTGGTGCTGCTTCTGCTCCTGCGGCTATGCCAGCAATTGATGGTAAGGTTGATGTTCCCGAGTTGCAACAAGCTACTCAGGACTATGTAGACAAACTGCGTACGCTCACCGAGTCATTCCAGCACATTGCAGACCAATCATCTCAGCTTGAGGCCAGCGCCGATGAAGTGGAGCGTCTTAGCCGTAACCTCACCTCTATCAATACAATCTATGAGATGCATCTCAAGAGTCTCGGTTCACAGATTGGCAACATTGACCAGGTGAACGACCAAACACGCCGCATGGCTGAGCAGATAGAGGAACTGAATCGTGTGTACGATCGCATGTTGCAGTCTATGACTGTGAACATGAATGTCGCTCGTCCCTCAAACGAACAAAGTAAGTAAGCCTAACACATACGCACACTATGAGCGCTGGAAAGAAAAAGCTGACACCTCGTCAGCGAATGATTAACTTGATGTATGTCGTGCTGATGGCGATGCTTGCCCTCAATGTGTCGTCCGATGTGCTCAATGGCTTCACTATCGTGGACCTAGGACTTACACGCAGTGCAGACAATGCCACCAAGCAAAACTCAGCCATCTTCCAAGATTTCGAGGCACAAATGCTCAAGAACCCCGAAAAGGTAGGTGAATGGTATGCCAAGGCAAAGCGCGTGAAGGAACTTTCTGACTCGGCATGCAACTACGCAGAAGAGTTGAAGGTACGCATGGTACGCGAAGCCGATGGCAAACATGCTGATGTGCGCAACATCAAGAATAAAGAGGACCTTGAGGCTGCTAACTATATCATGCTCTCACCTGTTACAGGAGAGGGACAAAAACTTTACGATCTCATCAATAATTACCGTGACCAAGTCGTATCAATGATTTCTGACACCGTACAGCAGCGTATCATCAGCGATAACTTTGATACTTCAGTGCCACAAAGCGAGATGGTATCGGGCAAGAACTGGCAGCAATTTAACTTTGAGAATATGCCCGTAGCTGCGGCCGTAACTTTGCTCACCAAGTTTCAAAACGATGTACGATATGCCGAAGGTGAAATCTTGCACGACCTCATCGTGAATATTGATGCTACCGATGTGCGTGTGAATGAATTGAGTGCTTATGTTATCCCTACCTCACAGAATGTGGTAAGAGGTAATCGTTTTGGAGCTCGCATTATTATGGCTGCCGTGGATACAACCCAGCGCCCCAACATCTACATCAATGATAAATTGGTAGAGACCGATAATGGTTGGTATGAGGTGCCTTGTAATACAACAGGGGACTTTACCCTCAATGGCTATCTTGAGCTCAACGATGGCTCTGGCGAGACTGTACGCCGCAACTTCTCACAGAAGTACACCGTAGTAGATCCCGTCGCTACCGTGTCGGCATCGATGATGAATGTGCTTTATGCAGGATATGATAATCCCATTGCTATCTCTGTGCCTGGAGTGCCAAGCAATAAGGTGTCAGCTCGCATCGCCAATGGTAATGGTACCTTGCGTCCCACAGCAAATGGCTTTATTGCTCACCCCTCCAAAGTTGGGGCTGATGTGGTAATTGCAGTAAGCGCTGAGCAAAGTGGCCGCCAAATGAGTATGGGTGAGTATACTTTCCGTGTACGCCAACTTCCTGACCCCACTCCTTTTATTGAGTACACCGACGATAAGGGTGTTACCCAGCGTTATCGTGGTGGTGGGACAAAACTGAGCAAGCAAGCCTTGATGAGTGCCGATGGCATCATCGCTGCAATTGATGATGGATTGCTTAATATTGGTTTCCGTGTTATCAGTTTTGAAACTGTTACATTTGACAATATGGGTAATGCCATGCCCGAGATTTCTAACGGAGCCCAGTTCTCGGATCGTCAAAAGAACACCTTCCGCCGTCTCACGCGTGGCAAGCGTTTTTACATCTCAAGTGTAAAGGCTGTAGGTCCTGATGGTATAGAGCGACAATTACCCTCAACCCTTGAAGTAATCATCAATTAAGAATAACCGTCAAAGTACTCTGATACCTCTGAGTGCTCCAACCTCAAATCATAAAGTTTCCTCGATATGAAAATCAAAAACCTCATTGCCATAGTAACCTTGACCCTTTGCGTACAAGGAGTAATGGCACAGCCTAAATCGCGGATTCAGGCTCAAGCCGAAGCTGAGAAAAAGACTGAAACCTCGCTCAGCGAGCGAGCCAAGGCACAGTATACCGCCCAGATGCCTGCTCCCACCGATGTCGTGTGGAAACGCGATATCTATCGCACTCTTGACCTCACAAAGGAGAAGAACGCTGCTCTTTACTACCCTGTAGAACCACTTGGCGACCGTGTAAACCTCTTTACCCTCATCATCCGTCTCGTAGCAGATGGTAAGGTGCCTGCCTATGAGTACCGCTCTGATGGTAATGAACTCTTCACCGAAGACAACAAGTACAAGGTAACCGATATGCTCGACAAGTTCTACATCTATTACGAGGACAAAGGAGGTAAGCTTGCCATTGCTGACAGCGATATTCCTTCAGGCGAAGTGTTGAGTTACTTTATTAAGGAAAGCTCGTTCTACGATCAGCGCACAGCAACTTATGCCACACGCGTTACTGCTATCTGCCCTGTGCTTCATCGTAGCGGTGACTTCGGTAGCGAGACCACCAAGTACCCCATGTTCTGGCTCAACTATGATGAGGTAAGTCCCTATTTCGGTATGACACCTCTGATGACCAGTAGCTATAATAATGTTTCAAACATGAGTGTTGACGACTATTTTGTGCGTAGCCTCTACGAAGGAGATATCTATAAGACCGCTAATCTGCAAAACAAACTCCTTGCGCAGTACTGTCCTAATGACACAGCTTTAAAAGCCGAACAGCAGCGTATCGAGAAAGAACTTGTTACCTTCGAAAACAAACTCTGGGGAATCGAAGAGTCTGTTCCTGCGGCATCACAACAGGAAGCCGAAAAGAAAAGTGCTGCCCGCCCTCAAGTGACACGCGCTCCCAAAGTAGAAAAGTCTGCAAAAACAGAAACTGTTAAGGCGGAGGATTCCACACCGTCGAAAACGGTGAAGGCCTCATCGGTGCGTACCACACACCAAAAGACTGCACCAACGAGCAAATCTGCAAGTAGTAGTCAAACTCTTTCTGTGCGTCGTCAACGCCGATAAATCACAACAATTAGCAATGAAATGAGCCAAGTTCGAACTTGGCTCATTTCATTTATATCTTGTGGGAGTAATATTTTCAATGATGGAGAGAGTAAGACTCTTTTCTCCTTATTCTCCCGTGAGGAAGTGGAGGAAGGAGGTCATCACGAGGTCGCGGTCGCGGGGGCTGCGGATGGCTTCGAAGGGGAAGCCCATGAGGATGGAGCGGTGGTG
>JAFYMV010000155.1 GCA_017548225.1 Bacteroidaceae bacterium
CGTGCAAAGAATACTGAAGCAATGGATATGAACCTGGTAGTCGAGAATGCGTTAGTGGAATCTACAGTAGGAAGAACTGTTTCCTGTCAATCGGTAAGATCAATATTTGAACTTAGAGGTATATACGAACGAATGGGGCAAGTAGACTTTGCGGAGATGTATGGCACTCACTATGCCATCTCTACCGAGGGTGGCTGGTGGCAAACCGAAGGCCTCAACCCCTTCCGCGCATACCTCTCTGTCATTCCACGTTCTGGAACACCGGTAAATGGCTCTGCCACGAACAGCATCAGCATCCGTAGCATCGGTATCCGCGTCGTAGGCGATGAGGAGAATGGAGAGAATGGCGAGAATGGCGAGACAACCGACATAGAGAATGCTGAATTCACAAATCAGAATTCAGAAATCATCTACGACCTCATGGGCCGCCGCGTAGAAACCATGACTGAGGGTGGCGTGTATATCGTGAATGGGCAGAAGGTTATCTTCTAACGAAGACGTTTAGTGTTTAGAGTGTAGAGTTTAGGGTTGCCATCCGGATGGTAATAACACTAAACTCTAAACCCTAAACAAGAATTCCTTCACTCATAAAAGCAGCGCATTGAGATAGCGCTGTTCAAAGATGACAGACTCCTGTGCTGTGTGATACTCTCTCATACAGCGCAGGAGCCTGATGTGTATATCTATCGAGTGAGAGCCCCTTTTATAAGGGTATAGTAGCTGTCCTTACTGATGTGTGCCATGGCGCAGAGGTCTCTCACACTGATGCCGAGGTATGCCACCTCATCGGCAATAACTTGCCCCAACGGGGGCAGATTCTTGAGTCGTTTTCCCATAAATGTAGTGTTTTGATTACTTCATATTGTTGGTTATGTTTGTGTTGCTAAGGTAGTGAAGAGGGTATAAAAAAGCGTGCTCCGTCGCAGAATTTTGCTGATTTATTTGTTTATCCGTACAGCTTATACTAATTTTACCCTCCAAATGAATGATGCTATGTACAGCAATGCCGATAAAATAGAGTGGACGCTGATTTTCGTTTCGGAGTTCGGGCGAAAGTTTGGGCTGACGATGAAGCAGGCTTTTAACTACCTGACTCGATACAAAGGTATCGATTTCATCAACCGCCACTACGACTATGTGCACACCCAATCATTCCAGTCGATGATAAGCGACATCAGCGAATACTGCCATAGGAAGGGAGGGGCACTGCAATGATTCTCTACCACGGCACCAATATGGCATTCGATGCCATTGACCTGAAGAAATCGAAACCCAACAAGGATTTCGGACAGGGGTTCTATCTCTCGGCCGACTATGCCCAAGCGATGGCTATGGCCAAGATTAAGGTAGACCAACTGGAGTTTGGAGAACCCATGGTATTGACTTTTGAGGTGGACGAGGCACAAATGGAGAGACTCAACATCCAGCGCTATCACGAATATTCTGAGGAGTGGGCCAAATTCATCTTGCTCAACCGCCGTAACGACAAGCCTTACCCTGCTCATGACTACGACATCGTATTCGGTCCCATTGCCGACGACCGCGTAGGCGTGCAGCTGTGGAAATATGAAACACAGAGTATCGACCTGCCCACCTTGGTGCGCAACCTGCAGCATATGAAGGGCATCACCTTTCAATACTTCTTCGGGACAGAAGAGGCTATAAAACTATTGAAACGGATATGAGCATACAAGAACAGATGAAACTGGATATGACGAAGAATCTTGCCGTGTTGCTGATGGATGCCCATCCTGACCTCACCATGGAGCAGGCGCTCTCGGCCGTACTGAACTCTGACACCTACCTGCGTCTGCAAAATGACAACACACATCTCTACTATCAGAGTCCACGCTATGTATACGATTTCTTGGAGAAGGAATTGACTGCTGGGAAGATGGGGTGAAACCTTTAAAAAACGTTAAATATAGCAGATTATAATCCTTGTGTTCCTCCACATGTGGGGGAACACATTTATTTTTTAAGGGCTTACTTTGCAAGAGAATCAACGAGGTTGATAACGATGACTATTACCCCCTCCGCTTCGCTCCATTACATTACGCTCTTATAACCCCTTCGGGGACTCCTTTGGGAAACTAAAGTTCCCGTCGTCGCAACCGACGCTAATACTCCGCGTCGGCGTCCCCCTTAAAGAGGGACAGTACATACATCGCGAAGCTAAGGTTAACGTTAGCGTTATCGTCATCGTTAAAAACAAAGTTTTTATGCAACAACTAAGCCTTTTCCGCGGTGTGCACGACACGCAGCCGCGACCTGTCACCCTCGAGGAGCTGGTGACGATGATGCGTACCGACCAGTCGGTGCGCGACCTTACCGAGAAGCACCGCTATGCCCGTGCCACGGGCGATGAGCAGGGTGCCAGTCGTTACAAGAAGATGATGACCAGCTTCGGCGTGGCAGCACGCTTTGAGGGCGGGCGCCAGCAGAAACACATTGTGGAGTTTACGGGACTCTCGCTGGTGGACATTGACCATATCCCAGCCGAGCGGATGAGCGAGGTGCTCGCTCTCGTGCGGGGTGATGAGCATACGCTGCTGGCTTATACCACCTTGTCGGGACAAGGGCTGAGGATAATAGCGGGATATGAGACCCACCCTAACCCTCCCTGTGAGGGAGGGGACTCTGACATCGCGGCTTCGAACTCCCTCCCTTGCAGGCAGGGCTGGAGTGGGTCTCTTTATAAACAAGTTTTTTTGACCATCAACGAGTATTATCAGCACCTCACAGGCCTACCCACTGATGGCCAGTGCAAGAACATCGGCCGCATCAGTACCATCGCCTATGACGAGCACCTGTACTATAACCCCGATGCAACTCCTTTTGTCATTAAGTTGGAAGAAAAGAAACCTGTCGGCCGACCAAAGGGAGGGAAGAGTGAAAAGGGCAGCGTGAAGAGGTGTAAGGTCGGTGATGTAGAGCATCTGGTACAACGTGAGCTGGAGCGACGTGGCATTGTGTACGAAGCAGGCACCTATAACAAGTATGTGAGTGCCTTCTGCTACGAGATGAACCGCTACGGAGTACCCGAAGAGGAGTGCCGAGAGTGGGCAGTGAATAGGTTTGATGACTACAACACCCCCGAAGTGGAGGCCATCGTGCGCTCGTGCTATGCGCAGACCGAGGAGCATGGCACGGTGCGGGTGCCACGTAGGCGTCAGTCCAACCAAGCCACGGTGGCCGACATACAGCGCTTCCTCACTGAGAGTGGCGTGAGGGTGAGGTATAATGTGATAACGAGGAAGAGGGAAATGGCCTCCCCTAACCCCTCCCAAGGAGGGGAACTTGCAGAGTCCGCGATGTCTGAATC
>JAFYMV010000156.1 GCA_017548225.1 Bacteroidaceae bacterium
CTTTTGAGTTCGGCTAACAGTTGGTCGTAGCCCTCTTGTGACATATAAGCCATAGTCTTTTATCTTTTAATTATTTTATTTATTGTTTTTTATCTCATACAAAACACCCGAAGGCCCTTTTCGTTTAAGCTAAACAAAAAAAGAATCCCGACACTTGTCATGTCGGAACCCTTCAGGTCATCCATGTGACTGCAAAGATAGGAATCTTTTTTTTAATTGGCACGATAAAAAGAAAAAAAAGTAACTTTTTCCTCTTTTTGTTCCTTTTCACCGCTTGATGATGCTTCGTTGCACCTCATAGCCTACTTCTTCTCGGCTGTGTTCAACTCTTGATTCTGATTGTCAGAATAGATGATTACCAACTGTCCGGCATGGGAGATGTTTAAGACTACTCCACCCTCGATAAAGGGGAAGAAGGTGGCATACACGCACTTCTCCTCTGCCAGTGCCTTTAGCTCCTTTCCATCGCCCTCCTTGTATGGGGACTCAAAGTATTCGCGGGGATATCCCTCGCTGCCATATTTCTTGACTAACTCCTTCTTGTAGCTCGTGTATAGCTCTTTTAAGAAATACCATGACGATGCTTTGTCCAGATAGGCCCCAACGCTATATACCGTCTTGCTCTTGGGAGTGTATGTGATGTATAGCTCCGCATCTCTTCCTGTAAAGGTGCCCTCCATGATGACAACATCCTCATAGCGTACTTTTTCTGTATAGCCTAGCTGCTTCATCTTGGCTACGAACGCGTCTACATGTCCGTCGATGGGGACTCCTCTAAACTGAAAGTGCTCTTGCGGTCTGTTCAAAGCCGCTATCTGTGCAGCCTCCATGATGACATGTGCGCTGCCGTTATTCGAAGTGTTGATCCAAGCAAAGAACGGCGTTGCCACCAGCAGGGTGGTGAGTAGGATGGTTAATCTTTTCATAATGCTATTTTTTTGTGTTTAGGTTCTTGCAGTTTAGGAGTACAAGAGTGTAGGCAATAGCCTGTTCGTTGCTTACCCTATCTCCTTTAATCGTTAAACTTTAAATGCTCATCGTTCCAAAATCGTCGTTAGAGTCAAAGATTGTCAAAGGAGCGGACTCCCTTTTCGGCATCGTGTAATGCTGTATTTACCGCGTCTGCAAATTGCAAGCGTATCTCAAGAAAGGGAAATATCTCTACGCAAGCGGCACCATTGTTGAAATTGAAGAATGTAGTATATATGCATTTCTGCTCCTGTAATGCCTTCAGCTCCTTTCCGTCGCCCTCCTTGTATGGAGCCTCGAAATATTCGTAGGACTCTCCTTTGCCGTATTTGCTTTGAAGATGTTTTTTATACGCAAAATACGCTTCTTTCAGGTAAGACCAGCGTTCTACATGTTCCAGGTATACCTCCACGAGATATACCGTCTTGGTCTTGGGTGTGTGCCAGATGTATAGCGCTGCATCTCTGTCTGCATATTTTCCAAGCATGTAGACATATTCGTTACCATTAATATCTTCTCGGCTGATTTCCTCGTATCCCAATCGTTTCATCTTGCCAATGAAGGTGTGGATGTTTCCATCGATGGGCACTCCTTGGAACTTGAAATGTTCCTGTGCAAAGAACGGTGTAGCCATCAGCAGGGTGGTGAGCAATAATGCAAACTTTTTCATAATGCTATATTTTGTTTAGTGTTTCTAGTTTAAAGTTTAGGGTTGTTATCCGGTAAAAAGAGACTCCTTTGTTTTTCTTCGGTCAGCGATCTAAATAAACATATTAACTGGCCTATAAATTCTTATAAGTTTTTTTATGAGGCATATTAATTGACTACTTGTCCAAAATGGAGTGTCAAACGCTCTACATGTACCCTTCGCCATGTTTCAGCATTACATTGGTGCGGAATTTCTTGAAGTCGTCATCCTCATCTTTCTTGCAGATGACCAGCACATCGTCGGTATCGTTGACCAGGTACCCCTCGAGGTCCTGCAGCACTACCAGCTTACCTTCGGGCGCAGCCACTAAGTTGTTGCGGCTGTTGTAGAACTCTGCCTTGCCGCTCTGTACCACATTCCCTTCGGCATCTTTGCCCGCGTAGCGGTACACATCGTCCCAGCGCCCCATATCGGCCCATCCGAAAGAGCCGATCAGCATGTACACATTCGAAGCACGCTCGATGACGGCATAGTCAACCGAAATGTTGGGGAACGACTCATAGCATGCATACAGCGCCGCTCTGCGCTTGTCACGGTCGGGCTCCTCGCTGAAGATTCTTTCTAGTCGGGCGCTCACCTCGGGCAGCAGTTGCGACATGGTGTCGATGATTGTGTTCACATTCCAGGCAAAGAGACCCGTATTCCAGCAAAACTCGCCACTATCCACGAACACGCGAGCAAACTCCATTTCGGGCTTCTCGGTAAAGGTTTTCACCTTGCTGAATCCATTTTCGCCATCTCCGCTCATCTGGATGTATCCATACCGTGTCTCGGGGTGTGTGGGGCGTATGCCCACGGTGAGCAGACAGTCATGTTCGGCCACATAGGCGAGCGCACTGCGCATATCCTGCACGAAGCGCTCCTCATCCATGATTAGCTGGTCGGCCGGTGCCATTACAATGTTTGCATTGGGGTTGAGCGTGAGTATATGATATGCCGCAAAGGCCATGCTAGGCGCCGTACCCTTATGGGCTGGCTCATGCAATATCTGCGTGGGGAGCAGCTCGGGCAGTTGCTCACGCACTAGGTCCGAGTAGCTCGAGTGTGTAGACACGATAATGTTCTCGCGGGGCACAACGCGGGCAAAGCGCTCGTAGGTCTGCTGCAGCAGCGACTTGCCCATGCCGAAGAAGTCGACAAACTGTTTGGGGTGCTTCACGCGGCTCTGCGGCCAGAAGCGGCTGCCTATGCCGCCAGCCATGATAACACAATAATTATTCTGTTCCATGTTCATGGTATTTATTAGATTCTATAGTGCAAATATATCCCTTTTCTTCGAGATTACATAGTACTTATGCGCGTTTTTTGACTTTTTATGATACTTTAGATTGCCTTTTCATTACATATATTTACTATGTGTATGTAATAAAAAACTGTGAAATGAAAATCACTCCACAGCTTTATTTTAAATATCAGATTGATTGTTTCAGAGATTCTCCTCGCTGCATGCGCGATATCGGTCGAGAGCGGACTGGGCGGCTTGCTTGATGAGGAGGTCGTCGCCTTGCAGGGCGGCATGGGCTTGGTCGAGAAACTCGTTGCGGCTGCGCTCGTTCATCGTCGCTCCAAACTGGGCGAGAAGATGGCTCATGAGACGGAAGCCAGTATAGGCCTCCATGCGTTGCTCCGATGCCATCCACTGGTACGCCTTCTGTGAAGCGTAGGGCAGACGGCGGAAGAGGCCCATGCAGGCATAGTCGGCCAGCTCGGTGTTGTGTATCTGCTCCATCCAAAGGTCTGCAAACTCGGGACAGAAGGTGTCGGTGGGCTGCAGGTAGGCGGCTAAGATCTTGCACTCGCGGATGTCCTCTTTCCACAATGCTTGCGCCAGCTCATGGTTGGGCTGGTAGCCTGCGGCAATCTCGCGCAGACGGGGTAGTTCTACACCAAAGATAAGACGGTACTTGAGCCCCTTCTCGCGAAGGCTCTGCGAGAGTACACCATTCATAAAAAGGCGGAGCTTGCCCTTTATTTCTCTAACTGTTTCGTGCATATTCGGGTGAGGGATTAGGGAGGGGGAGAGATGAGAGGTGAGGGTTGAGGGTTGAGGGGGGCAACCTTTTAGAGATTAGAGGTGAGAGGTGAGGGGTGAAGGGTGAAGGATTAGGGGTGCTGTACTCCTCTCACCTCTCAACCCTCACCTCTCAACCTTAATTACGGTACGGCAATGTCGCATACTCGCTGCTGTAGCGGAGCATCTGCGCATCGTAGCTCTCGTCGTATGAGATGGTCACATCGGTGATGTTGCCCTCTGCATCGGTAACGGCGGTATATACGGGGTTGATGAAGCCCTTGTAGGGGGCGAGATTGAGACCTGCATAGCGGTCGAGAATCTCACGGTGCAACTCCTGATCTACCTGTACGGCATACTCCTCTACCAACTGGCGGCCAGCCTCGTAGTCGCCCTCTGACTTGATGCGCTGTACCTCGGCAAGAAGCTCACCAAAGAGACCGCGCAGTTTGTCATAGTCGTTGATCTTTACGAAGGTCTTGCCATTGCGCTTTACAAGTTCGATGACATTGTCGGCCTTGCCATGCTCGTAGGCCCAGCGGGCGATGAGCTGACGGTTGCGCATGTGGGCCTCCTCAACGGTGGCACCTGGCTCGATGCGTACGAGCTGGGTCATGAGACCGTTCATCATCTGTCCATAGTACTCGGCCTTATAGGCTTCGGCATTGGGGAGCAAGCCCAACTCTACCATCTTGGGGTCGCCGATGTAGTAGAGACCGAAGAGGTCGGCACGGGTTTCCTCGATGGTTGAGCCGTGTGCCTTCAATGCGTCGGGGTCTACACCGGGGAGTAGCTTGCCCGAGCCGTGTCCGAGACACTCGTGGAGGTCGGTGTGGAGGTCGCCGGTGAGCGCATCGTACTTCTCAATGAGGCGGCGCTCTTCGTCGCTGTATACGAACTCCTCGTTGAATCCGTTGCCCAATGCGGCCAAGTTATATGCTTCGGTAAGGTTGCCGATGGTCACTGACTTTGAGCCATGCACGCTGCGGATCCAGTTTGAGTTGGGCAGGTTGATACCGATGGCGGTAGCAGGATAGAGGTCACCGGCAAGGATGGCTGCGGTGATCACCTTGGCGGTAACGCCCTTTACGGTCTCCTTCTTGAAGCGGCTGTCCATAGGTGAGTTGTCCTCAAACCACTGGGCATTGTCGCTGATGGTTTGGGTACGCTTGGTGGCCTCTACATCCTTGAAGTTTACGATAGACTCCCATGAGGCCTTCATGCCGAGCGGGTCGCCGTAGCTTTCGGTGAAACCGTTGACAAAGTCGATGCGAGAGTCGAGGTCCTGTACCCATGCGATGCAGTAGTCGTCAAAGTCCTCAAGACTGCCCGAACGGTAGTACTTGATAAGCTTCTCGATAACTGCCTTCTGCTCTTCGTTCTCGGCTACGGTGAGGGCCTTCTCAAGCCAGTACACCACTTTGGAGAGTGATTCGCCATAGAGGCCTTCGGTGTGCCATACCTTCTCTACCACCTTGCCGTTCTCCTTCACGAGGCGGCTGTTCATGCCGTACATGACGGGAGTCTCGTCTTTGGGGTCCTTGAGGCTGTTGTAGAACGCTTCGGCTTCGGCTTGGGTAACACCGTCGTAGTAGTTGCTGGCAGAGGTGAGCACGAGGTCATCGCCGTCGGCCTGGTTGACGCGCTTGGGCATCACAGTGGGGTCGAAGATGGCGGGGAACACCTCGTCGCAGAGCTCGTCAAGGGTCTGACCTGCAGCCAAAGGAAGCTTGGCAGCATCTACCGATGCCAATGCTGCGCGGAAGAACTCGGGAGTGAAGCCAGGAGCAAACTTGTCGGCGCTGTAGTGGTGGTGGATACCGCTTGAGAACCATACGCGCTTGGTGTAGGTGACAAAGTTGTTCCACTCTTCAGTGCTCTTGTCGCCTTGATAGTCGGTATATACTATCTCGAGCATCTTGCGGATGACGAGGTTGTGGCGGCCGTTCTGGTCGAACAGGATGTCGCGGCCCTGAAGCGCTGCCTCCTGGAGGTAATACACAAGTTTCTTCTGGTCGAGGGTAAGCTCGTCGAATCCCTTCACTTCGTAGCGAAGCATCTGGATGTCGGCAAATGTCTCGTTGGCATAGTTGAAAGCCGTCTCAGCCTCATTGCCCTTGTTGCATGATACGCACATTGCAGTTGCCATGGCTAACATTGTCAATTGTTTTTTCATTATTATATAAACTTTATGGTTTGTTTGTTCGTTTGTCTTGCCAAAATTGGGACACAAATTACGATAAAATCCTGCAAATACGCAAGTTTTCAGTATGGTTTTATTGCCAAAGGCCCTTCTTCCGCAAAAAAGATTTGCATTATATGTACCCCAAAAAGCAGTGAATTAATAAATTTTACGAAAAAGAAACGGCTAATATTCAGATAAAAAGTGTAATTTTGTCCGTTTTTAAAAAATTAAGTAAAGATATGGATAAATTTAGCTACGGACTTGGACTCGGTATCGGCCAGCAACTGCTCTCTATGGGTGCAGAGGTGAGCGTTGATGATTTTGCCCAAGCTATCCGTGATGTATTGGAAGGTAAAGAGACTGCTATGAGCTTCGCTGAAGCACAGCAAATCGTGAACAACCACTTCGCCGAGATGGAGAAGAAAGCCCACGCGGCTGCCATCGAACAGGGCGAGATGTTCCTCAAGATGAACAAGGAGCGCGCCGGTGTGACTACACTCCCCAGCGGATTGCAGTATGAGGTGTTGGCTTCGGGCACAGGACGCAAGCCGAAGGCTACCGACAAGGTACGCTGCCACTACGAAGGCCGCTTGGTTGATGGCTCTATGTTTGACAGCTCTATCGAGCGTGGCGAGCCTGCTGTATTCGGTGTAAACCAGGTGATTGCCGGATGGGTTGAGGCTTTGCAACTCATGAGCGAGGGCGACAAGTGGAAGCTCTACATCCCCTACAACCTTGGCTACGGCGAGCATGGCGCAGGTGCTGCTATCCCTCCCTACAGCACATTGGTGTTCGAGGTGGAACTCTTGGAGGTATTGTAATAAGGTATAACCAAAAAAGAAACAAAAGAATATGAAGAAGAGCATTTTTTCAGTACTTGCAGTGTTCGCTGCAGGTCTTTTCGTAAGCTGCACATCGGCTCCCAAAGTGAGCCTCGTTGGTGCCAGCAAGGCTGACTCACTCGCCTATACTATGGGTGTAGCACAGACCCAAGGCTTGAAGGATTATCTCGTAGGTCGCATGGATATGGATACCACCTATATGGATAAGTTCGTTGCCGGTGTGCTCGATGGCGTGAAAGCTGATGACAAGAAGAACGCTTACTATGCAGGTACACAGATTGGTCAGCAGGTGGTAAACCAGATCATCCCTGGCGTTACCAACGAACTCTTTGCTGGCAAGGAGGGCAAACTCAATGAGAAGAATTTTACCAATGCCTTCATCGCTGGTGTTACTGAGAAGAACATGAAGATGACTCCCGAGGAGGCATACGGACAGGCTATGGAGCTCATGGCTGCCATTCAGGAGAACAGCGACTCTACTGCTAATCGTAAGGCTCAGATTGCCGATTTCTCATACGCTATGGGATTGGCGCAGACTCAAGGCTTGAAGGGCTTCCTCATGTACCGCATGGGTGTAGATACCCTTTATATGGCCGACTTTGTTAAGGGCTTGAAGGCTGGTATCAAGGTAGGAGACAACGCCAAGAAGAGTGCTTACTACGCTGGTATCCAGATCGGTCAGCAGGTTGCCAATCAGATTATCCCCGGTATCAGCCGCGAGGTGTATGGCAATAATGGCCAGTTGATCAGTGAGAAATTCTTCCTTTCAGGCTTCATCGCTGGTGTTACCGAGAAGAACTTGCTCATGCACCCCTTCGTGGCTCAAAAGGACGCTTTCCGCTTGATTGAGGAGATCAAGAACGAGTACTTTGAGCAGCAGTTCAACGATAACAAAGCGCAGGGCGTAGCTTTCCTTGACTCTATCGCTGCTACCGAAGGTGTGGTAAAGACCGAGAGCGGACTCTGCTACAAGGTAATCACTGAAGGCAAGGGCGCTATCCCCACCGCTACTGACAGAGTGAAGGTACACTATCGTGGTACACTCATCGACGGCACCGAGTTTGACAGCTCATACAGCCGCAACGAGCCCACCACCTTCGGCGTTAACCAGGTAATCGCAGGTTGGACCGAGGCGCTCACCTTGATGCCTGTAGGCTCAAAGTGGATGCTCTACATCCCTCAGGAACTCGCATACGGCAGCCGCGATATGGGCACTATCAAGCCCTTCTCTACACTTGTATTTGAGGTAGAGTTGCTTGAGATTGAAAAGTAAAACCATTAATTAGGAATTAGGAGTTAGCAATTAGGAATTAGGAGATGCTCGGAAGAGACGGAATGTTTCAAAAACTCCTAACCCCTAGTTCCTAACTCCTAATTATATTTCCTCTCTTCCTCCCTCCCTTTTAACTTTTAACTCTTCACTAAAAATGTCTACTGTAATCTATCCCTCCCCGATATTCGGCCCTATCAAGAGCCGCCGTTTAGGCATATCGTTAGGCATCAACTTGCTGCCTGGCGATGGAAAGGTGTGTACCTTTGACTGTCTCTATTGCGAGTGTGGATTCAATGCCGAGCGCCGCCCCAAGCAGAAATTGCCTACACGCTGCGAGGTAGCCCATGCCTTGGAGCAGAAATTGCAGCAGATGCAAGACGAAGGTGTAGCTCCTGATGTGCTCACCTTTGCTGGTAATGGAGAGCCGACTGCGCACCCCGATTTTGCAGGGGTAATCAATGATACGCTTGCCCTGCGCGACCGCTATTTCCCCCAAGCTAAAGTGAGCGTGCTCACCAATGGTACACGCATCAACAGAGCAGAGGTATTTGAGGCGCTGAAGCGAGTAGACAATAACATTGTCAAGCTCGACACCGTAGATATGGACTATATCTCGCGTATCGACCGCCCCGTAGGTCAGTACGACCTTCCCGCACTCTTGGAGTGCATGCGTGCCTTTGAGGGACGATGTGTCATCCAAACCATGTTTATGAAGGGAGTCGATGCTGAAGGAGTGTCTGTAGATAACACCACCTCCGAGTATGTATATCCTTGGCTCGATGCAGTGGGGCGCATCGCTCCGCGTGAGGTGATGATTTACACCATCGACAGGGAAACCCCTGCACACGGCTTGCTAAAGGCCACACACGAAGAACTTGACCACATCGTCGCTCTCTTGCAGGCGCGAGGCATTAAAGCGTCTGCATCATATTAAGCCTTAAGCCATAGAGTATATCTAAAGGCCGCTCTTTTCTGACCGGTGCATAGGTGAGCAATCTAGCATACATACATATAAACAATAAAAAGCCTCCCACTCGGGAGGCTTTTTATATCGTTGAAGCGTAATGTTAAGCGTTCTTGGTGATAACTCGTCTTTCTTTGATACGAGCCTTCTTACCGGTAAGAGCGCGGAGGTAGTACAACTTAGCGCGACGAACCTTACCAACCTTGTTCACTACGATGCTGTCGATAGCCGGTGAGTTGATGGGGAAGATACGCTCAACACCTACAGTAC
>JAFYMV010000157.1 GCA_017548225.1 Bacteroidaceae bacterium
CAATGCATCGGCCTATACCATTTGCACCACCTGTTATCACTACTACTTTATCCTTGAATGTATATGCTGACATAACTAATTATTATTTGTTTTCAAATCATCTACATGATGCGCAAACAATGATTCACCGTGTAAAGATATCTATAAATTTCAAGATATGGGCACTGACAACAAAAAAAAACATTATTACCATTATTTTACCTCACCAACACTTGATGAGAATTTTATAGCCTCTATTCCTTATCTCCAAAGTTACATCTTTTTATCGAAACTTGAGCAACTACATAAAAGAAAATTATATCTTTATGATGGTACATTTAGAAACTTTCGTTTCTTTGAGATAACCTCGAAGATTCTTTCGCTCGCTTAAAAAAATATTCAAGCAAGCTTAACCTCGTTGAATTTCTGCCTCGCTCAGTATAAAAAACAAGCTTTTTTCTACATTCTCTCGTTGAAATTTGATATTTCTCGCTCGCTTATTCGTATCTTTGCAAAAGAAGCAACATAAAAAAACAATATCACATGAAGAAGTTATTATTACTTGTTTTGGCGGTCATCACCGTACAACTCAATGCCCAAGACTTGGCACATTATAAGAAGATTGTGAAGGAACTCAGTTCGGCTAAATATCAAGGACGCGGATATGCCGAAGATGGAGCCAACAAGGCGGGTAAGTGGATTGCCAAAGAGTTTGCCCGAGTAGGCGCTGACGAGGTGACAAAGCAGCCGTTCACATTAGACATCAACACCTTTCCTGGCAAGATGGAGATGAGTATCGACGGTACGAAGATGATACCAGGAGTAGACTTTACCTTAAGAGAGTTTAACCCCTCAATCAAGGGAGAATACCCCCTGTACTACATTGATACGCTCAACTACAATGCCGAGAAGATATTTGCCGACCTTGCCACTCCTGAGTATGAGAATGCCATGGTGGTATGCGACTTCATGTTCAGCTACAAGCACATGGACGACTTCAAGAAGCTGCAGAGCAAGGAGTGCAGCAATGTGGGACTCATCTACACCTGGGAGGCTCCGCTCAAGTTCTACAAGGCCTACGGCGAGGTGGTAAGAGAGAAGCCCATCATCTGGGTGAAGCCCGATTTCCCCCAAGGAGCCAAAACCGTCAAGGTAAACATGGAGAACAAGTTTCTCGAGGACTACGAGTGCTTCAATGTCATTGCCAAAGTAGAGGGCAAAAGACACGATAGCTGCTATGTATTCACCGCACACTACGACCACCTGGGGAAGCTGGGTAAGAAGACCTACTACCCTGGTGCTCATGACAACGCATCGGGCACAGCGGCCATCATCACCCTTGCCGCACACTACGCCCAGCATACCCCCGAGTATGATATGTACTTCATCGCTTTCTCGGGCGAGGATGCCAACCTACGAGGCTCTGAGTGGTATGCCGAGCATCCGTTAGTGCCATTGAGCGAGATTAAATACCTTTTCAATCTCGACATGATTGCCGATAACAACCCCAACCAATACTGCGAGGTAAGCGATGAGGGCATGGCAGGTTTTGCACTCTTTGAACAAATCAACACCGAGAAGGGCTACTTCGAAGTATTGGAGCGAAGCGAGCTTGCCGACAATAGCGACCACTACCCCTTTGCCGTGAGAAATGTGCCCTGCATCTTCTTCATGAATGAGTATGGCGATGCATTCAAGTACTACCACACCGTATACGACACATGGGAGAATGCTATCTTCACCAACTACGAGCCTACGGTGAAGCTCATTATGGAGTTCATTGAAATTGATAATTGAGAATTTGCCTACCGGTGTCTGTTGACTGTTGACTTTAGAGTATAAAAGCAATGTATCAGAAATTTATCATCACTGGGGAGGGAGTGTTGCGCTTCGGCAATGTGTATCAACATCGCGAGCTGCTGCAATGGGACGAGGAGTGCCCCTATGGTGGTGGATTATGGAAAGTGGACGAAGCACGACGAGCCATACTGCTCTATGGCCGTTCCTTTGCTTTCGGGCCACCCTGTTTCGAACAGGTAAGGCGCATCGAATGGTCAGGACTCGGAGGCACTCCCCGCCCACTCTTCTACCTACCCCACTGGCCATCCGAAGATAGCCTCGTTCCGATATATGCCAATCCGTAATAAAGATATCAAGCGATTTTTTTTGTAACAACCTGGCATATTCCTAGTATAGCTTTAAAGAGGGACAATTGCCTAAATCGCTTTACAAATATTAATCAACTGAAAATCAACATATCATGAAACTAATATTTAATCCTTTTTATGACCAACCCACCTTCATAGGCGCAAAGGCAGGATGCCTCTTGAATGTCAAGTATGTTGGTCCCATAGGGCTGCTTGGAGAACTTGAACTGAGAGCAGGACTCACCCAAGCAGACAGCCCTCAAATAGAGCGTCTATTGGCATATTGCTCGGCCCTGAAAGCGTATGCTGAGAGCGTTGAGCATCCCGACGAGTTGTTCTATTGGGAGTCGTTCAAGGTAGATATGTTGAGCGTAGCCAAGCGACTCCTTGAATGGCGCGACGCATTGGTGTATGCAGGCTTGAACAAGATGCCCCAACTACCTCAAGGGTTGACCAACGGTGCTAGCAAGATTATTTCTGATTTACGCCAAGTTGAGACACACTTCGATGAAAACAATGCTATAGCAGACCGTTGGGTACGCCTAATGCAGGAAAGCAATTACCTCTCCAATGATTGGGAAATCCAAATAGAAATGCTAGAGGAGTTAGTTGACCCTGTCATCAAGACATGCATACTGCAGAGCAGAGCTACATGCCGTTTTGTAACAGAGCTTCCCGAGCTCACGCATGAGGTCAGCATGCTCAAGTTCTCAAACCTTATCGATGGATATCAGTGGGTCTTGACACAAGAGGATAACGGAACTGCATTGTTCATCAATGAGGACAATGTGGCGCTCAATGCTGTGTTGGACTCACTCGGCAGACCCAATGTAGATTCTGAAGCCAAAGGTGTATTTACCCAGATGCAACAGCTCTTCACTTCAGGGTTACGCCTATTTTCAAAAGACATAGACTACTCTTCGCTTGTTTCCTATCTATCCATACCATATCATCCTCTCAACGATTATCAGACATCTGAAGGTGCAAACCTAAAGCATGCATTGCTGAAACACCTGCAATCCGTCGGAGGATTTGGCATGAACGAGAAATTTCAGACCGACTGGAATAGCATAATCAAGGGAGCGAAGCCTAAAGATGGACGCAGGGTCAATATCCCCATTGACTACTGCATCGAGCAATGGAAATTACCCATTACCCTATCGACCATAGAGGAGTATTGTAAAAAGTTCGCAAAATGGATTAGCAATAGGGCAAATGCCGTAGAAGACTCTGTCGTGCGAGAGCTACTCATGGCCACGAAAGAGAGTTTCGACCTTTTCCCTTCCCTTTTGAAGTTGATAGAGAAAGAGACACTTTCTTATAAAGAGCTACAGATAAGCATTGATGCAACGGCAAGCCTATGCAGCTACTCGCCTCACATGGCACAAGTAGGCGAAGGAACAATAGAGGTGGTGTCAGACATCAAGGCCATTGCTGCAGATTGCCATAAAGCGGTATGGATGGACTGCTACGATAGAGGCATAACGAATTACACCTATTCATTCCTCACCCACAAAGACATAGTCCTTCTCAACCAAGCAGGGATGATGATCCCTCTATATGAATCTCGCTTGAAAGCCGAATCCGTAGCCATGCACCTTGCCCTTTCACACATCAAGGGCGAACTGGTCATTCTCACTCCAGAGAAGGTAGAGGGAAGAAGACAATACCCCACAACGCTATCTCATTGGGACGGAGAGCCGAAAGACATGACACAGTGGACAACTACCGGAAGGAATGTTGCTACCATTGAGGCCAATAGCCAGTGCTTTGAGCACGAGGTCGATTCTTCTATATTCAAAGGACTGAAGAAGGACTCCGAGCCTGAAGAAAGCCTACGCCGCGAGTACGAGAGCCATAGCAGTCTGGAAATGCTCATAAAAAACCCCTTCGACTATGTACTCAACTACATCTTCAAATGCAGAGCTACCGATAGCAATTCCATGTTATCTACGACAAAAGGAAATGTGGCACACAAGCTGATAAATAATGCAGTGTGCCAATCGAAGGGCGCCTGGGACCTCATCAAACAAGCATTGACTACTGACTTTGACACCAACTTTAAGCAGGCAGTCCACGAAGTGGGCGTCGAACTGCTATCTTCCGAGAACACACTTACCCTCACACAATTCAAGGGTATATTGCAATCTTATAGCTTGCCTGCGTTCATACAGATTGTCGAGGAGAATAACCTCACCATCGTAGGCAGCGAGCTTGACATCATGGTCGATCTGCCCTCCGTAGGGAAGTTCAATGCCAAGATTGATATGCTATTGAAGAATGCATCGGGCAGATACATTGTCATGGACTTCAAGTGGACCGACAGTTCCACCAAGAAGAGAGCCGAAGAAATCATCAACAACACAGAGATGCAGCTCGCCCTCTATGCCGAAGCAGTCAAAAAATGTAGCGAGATAAAAGGAGATGAAATAGAGGCGATAGGATACTTCATGCTCCGACAAGGAGAATTCCTCACCGAGTACGACCAGTTCAAAAAGAGCAAACATATATGCGTATTGGAGAAGAAGGAGAAATCCCCCCAATCAATATGGGAAATGGTGCGTAAAGCATATCTCTTTAGAATGGAGCAGTTGACGGGTACCGCAGGCATATCGGTGATTGAGGAGGGCGAACAGATGAAGGTAACTACTGAAAATCCGGCATATAAGAAAGCCGAAGGTCTGTTCCCCCTAAACTATCCGAAAGAGACAAGTTACGGAAAGAATGTAGTACTGAAAGGAATGTTGCAATAATATATGGGACAGATTAAGTTTATCAATGCAGGTGCAGGCTCTGGTAAAACCTATACCCTTACCGAGCGATTCTGCGATTATATCCAACAGGGTGCTCATCCCTCAGAGTTTATACTGACCACCTACACAAAAGCTGCTGCCGAGGAATTCAGGACCAAGATTAAGGCTAAACTCATCGAGAAAGACCTCAAGGAGTATCTCCCCCTTGTCGACTCGGCGCAAATAGGCACCATACACTCTGTAGCCCAACGCTATGTAGAGAAGTATTGGTATCTTCTGAAGATGTCACCCATGCTCGCTCTCAAGGAGGAGAATGAAATGAAAGAGTTCATTGTACACCTTCTAGACTCAGTAGTAAGCAATGAAGACCTCAATTTCTTCTACAAGTATCAAAATCAACTGAATATCACTAAGTCGGAAGGTATTTTCACATTTCCTGACCCAGATTTCTGGAAACCCATAGTGCTCAAACTTGTAGAAAACCTTCGCTTATACGATATGGGCTTATCAGATCTGCAAGTATCAAGGGCTGCATCCACCAAGATGGCCGAAGATCTATTCCCCAAATACACACTCAACGAAAGCAAACTAAAAGCCACCGCTGAGGAGTTTAAGGATTATTTAGATTCTGTCACAAAAGCGAAA
>JAFYMV010000158.1 GCA_017548225.1 Bacteroidaceae bacterium
AACCTCATCCCCGCAAAGAGCGAGGGCTACTACCTCAGCGTGTCGAAAGAGGGCGTGGTCATCGCAGGTAACGATGCTTCGGGTACCTACTACGGCGTGCAGACCTACCTGCAGGTGGCTGCCAAATCTGCAGTACAGGCAGTAACCATCACCGACTGGCCCGTTATAGGCGATCGTGGATTGGTAGAGGGCTACTATGGTAACCCCTATAGCGATGCCGACCGTAAGAGCTTGCTCGAGTTCTTCGGACGCACCAAGATGAATGTCTATATCTATGGTCCTAAGGATGATGACTACCATCGTGCCAAGTGGCGCGAGCCCTATCCCGAGGCTGAGGGCAAACGCCTCAGCGAGCTGGCTGCCGTAGCCAAAAACTACAAGGTACGCTTCGTATGGGCTTTGCACCCCGGTGGCGACATCCAGTGGACCGATGCCGACTACAAGGCTTCAGTGGATAAGTTGGAATTGATGTATGCTCTCGGCATCCGCGCCTTTGCCATCTTCTTTGACGATATCAATGGCGCAGAGCAGAGCAAAGGCGACAAGCAGGCTGCGTACCTCAACTACCTCAACGCTAACTTCGTGAAGAAGCACGACGATGTGGCGCCCATCATCATGTGTCCCACCCACTATTGCAAGAGCTACACCGGTGGTAATGATAGCTATCTCAAAGCGTTGGGCTCTGCACTCGATAAAGAGTCGCACATCATGTGGACCGGCAACAGCGTGGTCGATATGATTGACAAGAGCGATATGGAGTGGGTCAACACTCGCATCAACCGCAATGCCTACATTTGGCTCAACTACCCCGTAAATGATTATTGCCGCGACCACATCCTTATGGGTCCCACCTACGGCAATGACCTTAATATCGCCTCTATGGTGGGTGGCTTCGTGTCTAACCCCATGGAGTATGCTGAGGCTTCTAAGGTATCGCTCTATAGCATCGGTGACTACTGCTGGAACATGGCGGGCTACGATGCAGATGCCTCATGGGAGAGCGCACTCAGCTACCTCATGCCTGAGGAGACCGAGGCGTTCCGCCTCTTCTGCGAGAACAATGTTGACCTTGGCGACAATGTGCATGGCTTGCGCCGTACGAACGAGTCGCCCACTTTCGTAAAGGCAAAGACTGCCTATGAAGATCTCATGAAGCAGGGCAAGACCACTGAAGCTGTAGCGGGCATGCGTGCTCACTTTAACCAAATGGCTGCTGCGGCTACCACCCTTATGGCAAGTAAGTATAACCCCGCACTTACCACCGAGATTACTCCTTGGTGCAAGGTGATGAACTATCTTGCTCTCAAAGGATTGGAATTAGCTACAATGTACGATGCACTCGTAGCGCAAAACCCCGAAGCGTTCATCGAGAGCTATCTGCGCTATCAGGCATTGAGCGAAGAGCAGGATGCTGTGCGCTCACGCGACTTTGAAGGCTCTATCCGCGTGGCTCGTCCTACAGAGGGCGTGGGTACCTACTATGTGACTCCCTTCCTTAAGGAGACTTTGGCTACCCTTGTCAGCACCTACAAGGAAAATTATGACTACCGTCTCGATGTATTCCCCGCACAGGAGATTGAGAACGGTACCTATTTCATCATGCACGACGGTAATTACCTTACTAACCAGGAAGGTGGCGCAGGTACTGCTCCTACTTTCGTAGAGAAGCGCGACGATGTGAAGCCTCAGCGTCAGGAGTGGAGCATCTCTGTTGACCCCGCGACTGGACGCTACAAGATTGTAAGCCGACATGACGAGCGCTACATCAACGAGAATGGTAACTTTACCGTAAGCGATGAAACAAACCCCTACGATGCAGTATGGCACACCTATTATATATTGCGCTTGGCTAATGGTAAGTATTGCATACAGAATGGTGACTTGCCAGGTGGAAATAATAGTAAAAAATTCTGGAATGTAAGCAGTTCACGCATAGCATTGGGAAACAAGACTTTGGAACCCAATAACTTCATCTTCGACCTCGTTCCGGTCAAAGGCGAAGCTCCCCAAGCTCCCATCTTGTCTACCCGCGATGTGTACTACATCATGGATGGCAACCGCTACCTTACCAATACCACACCCGGTGGCAGTGGCGGTATCCCCGAGTTCAAGGCTGTAGAGACTCCGGGCGAGGCGCAGGAGTGGTGCTTCACCATCGATGAGAATGGTAAGAATCACTATAAGATTACCAGCAAAGCCGACGGACGCTATATCAACGAATATGCAAAGTTCGGTACCAACCAGTACTATGCCGACTGGAACACCTACCTCATCCTCACCATGGATGGTATGTGCTCTATCCAAGCGACACAAAAGGCACAGGAGGCCTTTGATGCCGAGCGCTGGTGGAATGTCAAGGGCGATATCCTCGAGATTGACGATGCCCTGAACCGCTCATCAAGCTATGTCGTTAAGATTGTGGCAAAGGGCGAGTTTACCGGTCCCGATCCCGAGCCTGTACCTCTGAAACAGTACACCGTAAACGGCGTTATCGACGGACCCAACAACACTGCATTGCCCAGCAAGGTGATGCCCGGCAAATCGTTGGATGTCGTGTTGCGTGGTGCTCCGGGTTATGCTGCCAAGGGGGTTACCGTACGCTACGGACAAAATCTTGATAACGACCAGCAGTGGAGCGAGGAGTTTGTAGCTGCTGTCGATGGTAAGGTTACTATCCCTGCCGAATTTGTTGAGGGAGATATCAGCCTTTACGCTACCTTTGAGCGTGAAGAGGATACCGAGTGGATACTCGTGTTCAGCGATGAGTTCAATGCCGAGGACTACTCACAACCCGTAGGTGATAAGTGGATGCGCTGTCAGCGATATGGCGCTACATGGAACCGCTGGCTCAGCGATAGCGAAGAGGTTATCTACCTCGAAGATGGCGACCTCGTGGCACGCGCTATCCCCAACCCCGACAAGGCTAATGACCCCGTAGACATGATTACGGGTGGCATCAAGAGCATGGGTCGCTTTGGCTTTACCTATGGTTATGTAGAGGCTCGCATCTACAACAACTTGTGGGTGGGTAACTTCCCCGCCTTCTGGATGATGCCTGAAGACCAAACTGCAGGCTGGCCCGATTGCGGTGAGATTGACATTTGGGAGGTTATCGATACCCAGAATAAATC
>JAFYMV010000159.1 GCA_017548225.1 Bacteroidaceae bacterium
ACTCATACCCCTTCTAAAGTTCAAGGTTGGCAGTTTACGGGAGCTATTGCTACTGACCGAAGCAACCTCATCGGAAATAACTTTGGAGGCATGATTACGATTACAAAGACTGGATTCTTGACCAAATAAACAACTATATGAAACGACATATATATATAATAGTAGGCGCATTAACCACTTTACTATGCACAACTTCGTGCAAAGACAACTACTACATAGAGAACGATTTACATGGAGTATGGCAGATGACATCGGTAGAGAGACTCTCCACAAATGAGATCACTGAAGCACAAGGTGATTTATTCTACATGTTTCAACGCAGCATGGTCATGCTATGCCATAAATATGAGACACCCGAAAGTATGTCACGCGTCATTGCACACTTTGACTTTATTGAGCCAGATAGTATCGGTATGGGAGATTTCAGAGTCTATACTACAGGAGAGGGAAATAATATAAATACAGAAACGAAAGTTTCGGTAAAAAGTCTGAACAAATTCGGCATCTTCCAAAACTATACGACATTTCATCTACAACAGTCGAAGCAGAAAATAACACTCACATCGGATAGTGCACGCATTGAGCTCCGAAAATATTAAATGCACTGACCATGAAAACACTCACCCATACTTGCCACTATACGCTTTGCTCTTACGATGAATTGAGTGAGCAGGATTGCCACCTGATTGATGCTGCTAAACAAGCTATCAAGCAGAGTTATGCCCCCTACTCGCATTTCCATGTAGGTGCAGCTACCCTACTCGATGATGATACCATAGTCATCGGTAGCAACCAAGAGAATGCGGCCTACCCTTCGGGTATGTGTGCCGAGCGTACTGCGCTCTTCTATGCCGGCTCTGCCCACCCCAACAGAGCAGTCGTAGCTTTGGCTATTGCAGCCTATACCGAAGGGGAATTTACCGCTACGCCCATCTCACCTTGTGGTGCTTGCCGTCAGGTGATACTCGAGATGGAACAGCGCCATAACCACCCTATTCGCATCTTGCTTTATGGTACAGAGGGAATCATTGTCGTTGAGGGCGGCATCAAAGAACTGCTCCCACTGACCTTCAGCGCTTCATTCCTCAAGTAGCACCTATGTAAAACATAGGTTATCATTTCTTTAATATAGCTTTCACCAACTATAGAAATCCCAAGGAACAAGTAAAAATCTTTGTTTCCGAGCAAGCATCAAAAACATTCTTCCCGAGTAACTCGAAGTTCTCGGGGAGAATATGTCTTATCTTATGTCGATGAGGAGTACCATCTAGCCTTTATGATTGTTTGCGCATGGCTATATGGATTATCGTACAATCTCCACCCCTAAATGGGCCATACCACAAAGACCAGCGTATCCCATACGGCGTGCGATACGATAAGTGCAAAGAGCTGCTTGGGCCATAGGCGGTAGGCCACCCCCCATACGAAACCACATACGAGGGCGGCCATGATGAGCATGAAGTTGAACTTCCACAGGTGAACCAATCCGTACACGAGCAGCGTTACCACAAAACCTATATTGGCGGTCCAGCGCTTGCTGATGCTGCGCTGCACAAAGCCACGCCAGAAGATTTCTTCGGCAGGACCGATGATGAAGAGCAGCAGGGCACCGATGACCCACTCGCTCTGCGACTCCTTCATGCCGTAAATGGTGTCTACTTGGGGGCGGGCAAAGGGAAACATCCACGAGGCTACCTTGTCGCCCACCCAGAAGATACCCCATAGTACAAGGGCAAGGGCTATACCGGTAAACAGGCCCTTCCACGATACCTCGATATCGGCAATCCAGCGGGCATCGATGAGCAGAGCCATCGTGAGCAGTATACCGCCCGAGATGGTCATCATGGCCCAAAAGTCGAGGGGCATGGCTATCCACGGGTTGAACATGAGAAACCATAGCACTGCTGCGGCAACAAGGGGAAGGATGAGGCGCTTCATAGAAAGAAAAGTTAAGAGGGGAAAGTGAAAAGTTAAGAGGAAAAAGGGCATACACCGCGAAGCCAACTCTTCGCTCTTCCCCTTTTCCTCTTTTATTTTATCCAATAATAGCAGCGGCGAACAATGACACTGCGAGCAACAAGCTGAAAATGAGCTGCAATTGTGCGGTGGCTGCATCGATAGGTGCGAGCACCTCTGCGCCCTTCTTCTTGGCACTCATCACGATACGCGCATTCTGCCATGCCTTAGGAGCAGCTAGCAGCACAATGAGGCTATACCAGGGGAGCCATCCGCAGCATACGGTGGCTATGATGAGCAGGAAGGGGAACAATACCTCGAAGGCGTAGAGTTTGAGCGATGCCTTGCGGCCGATGAGCATGGCTAGTGTGCGTATGCCAGCGGCGCGGTCTGACTCAATGTCTCGGGTATTGTTCACATGCAGGATTCCCACCGTGATAAGGCCTATGGGCAATGCCAATACCAATGCGGGAGTGTAGTACTCGCTGATGGTGGCATAGGTGGTACCCATAATGGGGATGATAGCATAAGAGAGGAGTATCACCAGGTCGCCTAATGCGAAATACTTGAAGGTGGCATAGGTGAGTGTGAAGAAGGCTCCATATACTGCAGAATAGAGCAGAGGCCAGCCGCAACGCGACATGATGTAGAAACCTATGCACAGGCCTATGGCAAAGAGGATAAGGCTGAAGCGTACATACTCCTGGGGCTTGAAGCTACCATTGACAAGAGGCATGTGGTCGAGACCCTTGTCTACGCCCTTCTTATAGTCGCGCACATCGCTTAACATATTACCTGATGCATGGAAGAATACGATACCTACCACTGCCAGTATGCCGCTCACCCAGTCTATCTGCATGTCATAGAGGCTGCACACCCATGTCATATAGGCAAATGTGGCGAGCACCGGCATGGCCGACGCAGGGAACGACCAAGGACGAGTGGTCAAAATCCAGTCTTTTACGGAATGTTTCATTGCTGTCTTGTTTTTATTTGGTTGTAGAATAGTGTTATTTCTCAGCGATATAGAGGGTGCATATACCCATGGTGAGGCGACGGAAGCTGGCTTGCGCAAAGCCGTTCTTCAGCAATATGTCGCGCATGACCTCGCCTTGTGGGAAGGCTTTCATCGTTTGGGGCAGGTAGGTGTATGCACTATTGTCGCCTGATATGAGACGCCCTACGATGGGCATCACCACTTTGGAGTAGATACTGAACAGGGCTCTCCACAGTTTGTTGTGCGGGTAGGAGAGCTCGAGTAGAATGAGGTGCCCGCCCTCGTTCAACACGCGGTGCATCTCACAAAGACAATCGTCGAGGTGCTCAAAGTTGCGCACACCGAAGGTTACCGTAACGGCATCAAAGCTATTGTCGGGAAACGAGAGCTGGCTGCAGTCTTCCTTTTGGAAGCGCACAATGTCGTGCAGTCCTTCTCGCGTGGCCTTTTCGCGCCCTACGCGCATCATGCCTTCAGAGATGTCTACCGCTACCACTTGGCGTAGCTTCAGCTTGCGGGCCACAGCCAAAGCAAAATCGCCCGTACCGGTGGCAATGTCGAGCACCGTGCACGGGTTATAGGTGGTCAGCGCGCGTATGGCTTTTCGACGCCACAAGCAATCGAAACCAAACGATAGTGTGTGGTTGAGGGCATCGTAGGTGGGTGCTATGTTGTCAAATAGCTGCTCCACCTGCTCGCGCTTGTGGGCATTACCTTCGTAGGGTTTTATTTTTTCTTGGGCGTACATCAAGTCGTCTCGTCTTTTGCGTATTACGATATTATCCCTTTCTCGGATACTCCTTGCATCTCTCGTACGACTCCATGTAGCGCTTGTACTTGTCGGGGTAGATATCTTTTGCGGTGATCATCATGGCCGTGTCGTAGCAGTCGCCAAAGTCGGGATCAAAGGTGGTACCGAA
>JAFYMV010000160.1 GCA_017548225.1 Bacteroidaceae bacterium
ATGCCGCAAGAACATCTCCAAAGAGCAGCGCAATAGCTACCCCAACGGACTCTTCTGCCTCAAGGGTGGTGAGCTACAGCACGAGACACGCGCCTACAAGCACATCGTGGAGATGACCGACCTGAAAGACTACTTCCGCGAACCCTACTTCGCCGAGAAGAAGGTGGTGTATGTAACCATCAAGTAAAGGAGATCACTAGATGATAAAGAAAAAGGAGGATGTACATCCTCCTTTTCTGTTGTACCTATAGTATATTACACCATTATTAATATATAAATATTATACCAGCACCTCTAACACTTGTGTCAGTTCAGTGATGATATGCCCGGCACATAAGGTATCGGCAGGCTCATCGGTAGCGTCCCACCCTTGTCCCTTAATCCACACGGTGTGGCAGCCTATGCTATGGGCAGGAGCCATATCCTTACCATACGAGTCGCCCACTACAACCACCTCACCAGGCTGCATGCCCAGCGCCTCAACACCAAGGGCGAAAATCTGCGGATTGGGTTTGCGTATGCCCACTACAGCAGACTCCACAATCTCCTTGAAATAACCATCAAGGCCATACGAGCAGAGCACGGCATGTATATTGCCATAGAAGTTTGACACCAATACCATAGGGTATCGCCCGGCCAAAGCGTCGAGCACCTCGCGCGTAGTCTCCATATTGATGCGTACAAGGGTATCGCACTCCGCAGCAATCTTGCACTTCAACACCTCGTCCTCAATGCCCAATGCCAAGAGCTGTATCGCCACCTTCTTTTCGAGCATCGCCAAGAAATCATCGGCAGGCTCTATCACGCGATGTGTAGCCAAATAGCGCTCGCCATAGACATAGGCTTCGCGTAACTTCTCTTCGGAGACTTGGGGCAGATGCTCAGCATATACATTGCGAAAGATATGAAACCAGTGCACGCCATTCGTATCGAGCGTACCACCATAGTCTAAGATGACACCTTTGATATTATTCATGTTTATGTCCTTTTACCTTTATTAATATAAGCCCGATAACTATCCAGCACAGCTCGCGCAAGCGGCATAGGATACCCGTAAAAAGTCCGTACCCCGCAGTGAGATGCAATCGCTCTGACACCAAAGCAATGCTTCCCTCACGCGCCCCAATCTGCATAGGCATGAAGAACATCAGATTGCTGAACAAAGAGGAGAATGCCATGATGAGAATACTATCTACCACCGTGACATCGGGAGTGAGTATGCGCATCAGCACATAGATCTCCAAGCTGCTTATCACGCGCGCCAGCAACTCCAACCCCAGAGAGAGGTAGAAGGTACGCTTATGTTGGGCGTGCAAGGCTGCAATCTGCGCATCTACACGATGCAGCGCCTCGGCATGGCGCTCATAGAAGCGCTCCGACCAACGATTGACATAGGGGATATAAGAGAGCACGCGGAGTGTCTTCACAACCAAGCCCTTGCGATAGCCCTTCATAAAGAAATAGATGACAAGCAGGCATACGAGCGCTATCGTACCTAGCAGAATACCCATTCCCCAATCAAGCGGATATACGATAAGGAAGAGCACTACACCCAGCAGCCAAAACCAGAAATGGGAAAAGACATGCATCATCGAGTACAAGATGACCGACGATGCCGCCTTTGAGCGCCCCACATAGGGAGAGAGCTCCATTACGCGATAGGGCTCACCACCCAGCAGCCCGAGTGGAGTGACATAGTTGAGAACATAGCCCGAGATGGTAAGACGGTACACCTCGCCAAAGGGCACACGAGCATGCTCCTTATCATTGATGATGACATACCACGAAGCGGCATTCATCAGATAGATACCCGCCCAAAGCACGATATTGAAGGGGAGCCAGTAGCCTGCATGGCACACATTGGCCCATATCTCACGCCACGACATGTCGAGCGAGAAGAGCATCACCACCAACAGGGCAATACCGACAAGAAAGAAGAGATTGCGGTAGTTAGCTTTCATGAACAAACCATTTGTGGTACATCTCATCGCACATCTTCTCGTGGCGATAGCGCATGTAATAGTATAGAGCCACAAGTATCACCATCTCATAGAAGAGATATATCCACGGCATGCCAAGAAACATGGAGATGACCAGCACAAAGAAACGTGAGTTGAAGGTCAGCACATTGGTCATGGGCATAAGAGGCAGACTCTTGGCACGGAACTCACGGAGAAAGCCTTCGGGAAGTTCGCTCGCCTTACGCTCCCCCACCGCTTGTAGCAGTCGCTGCAAACGCGGAGTAATACGCTCCTGCTTGCGAGTATACCCGGCATAGAAATAGAGCCATATCCATTCAAACCACCCACTCCACGAGGTAATGGCTTTGCGACGTGCCGTGAGATCTGATGAGCGCACCAACTCACTATAATCGCGCCCCACAAGAAAATGCATGTGTATATTGCGATAGTAGTCTGAAATGGTTGTTTGGGTAGAGTGGAATATGAGTCCGCACACGGGAATCAGCACAAAAGACAGCCACCCCCACTCCACCGTAGTGCAGGGTATGGGCATTGCTGCCATGCGCAGCATGATAAACAGATAGATGAAGAAAAACCACACATCACCAGCAAAACCATCAAGCACACGACCTAGCATTGTATATTGCTTAGTCATACGCGCCAACTGCCCGTCAGCACTATCCAAGATGTTGGCAAAAAAGAGCAACAAGGCTCCTATAAGCACCATCTTCGTATTGCCCGGGAAGAAGAAATAACCCGATGCCGCACCAAAGAGAATAGATACAATGGTAATAGCATTAGGATGTATATGTAGACTGCGGCAGATAGAAGCTACCACGAAGCCTATGGGACGCACCACCCAGATATCCCATTTCTCTTCCGTATCCATCGATTTATAGGTAGAACGCATCTCTGCAACAAATCGCTGCCAGCGTGTACCCTGTGTTTGCGTTTCCTTCATTTGTCAAATAACCATATGTTTTCTATTATTCATTTTTCGAACTTTCTGGCATGTCTAGCATGTCCAAACTATCCGAACTATCCGAGCTATCCGAAGCTTCAGAATCGTCTGCAGCTACCAAATCACCCGAAGCATCGAGCCCTACCTCCTCCAACTGCTCTACTCTCTTTTTCTTACGCTTGTTGCGGCGGGTTTTAAACTTGTCAAAATCGCGTTGGAAGACAAGTCCCACTCCCTGTGTGGTAAGTGAGGTCTTTGAGAAATAGCGGTCATTGGTCTTATTATAACCCTTCAGACTCAATCCGCCCGTAAGCAGGTAGCGTATATCAAAGTCACCAATAAAGTTGGTAGCATACATCGGATTATCGCGATAACCAAAGTTGCCGTTGATGAGCAGGCGATTATCCAGTAATCGGCCCTCAAGGATACCCTCAATCTCCATGTTCTCCCAGTTCTCGCCATCCATGCCACCTGCTCCCGACATCAAGTTCTCGGTGCGTATATTGCTAGCCAGATTCCAATTCTCATTGCTGATGATACCCGAGAGAAGGTTGTTGATTTGACCAGAGATAGTAGAGCTGATGAGCGACTCCATATTGCCTGTCGCACCTGTGGTCTGTGCCACATCGGGGGTATAGAACTTACCCAATCCGAGCAGATAGATGAACTGCATGTTCATCTGCTCCTCCGTAGCGGTGTAGCTACGCACAATTGATTTCTCCTCTTCAGTGCCCTGCGGCAACTCAAGGTCAAAGGATACGGTGGGTGATTCGAGAGTACCGCCGATGCGGAGCAGACAGTTGACATGCACATTACCTGTCATGTCGGGACTCAAATCGCGGAGGGGTACATAGTTGACCTGGTGGCGTGCCGTAATGTCGAGTCGCGCCGCCATAGGATCGCCCTCGAAAGACACCGAGCTACCACTAATCACATCAAAGTTTTTATTGATCACATCCTGCAAGCTCAATCGGTAGAAACCACGATTGACGGTATAGGTACCAAAGAGGGTTATCTCATCGCCACGCACATTAATCTGCAGGTCTCCACTACCCGACACGCTGATATGGTCATCTACGGCCTGATTCATCACTAGCTTCAGCGTGGCATCAGGGGTTACATGCGCCATGATGTCCAGGTTGAGTCCCGAACCACTCTCGGGCTGCGGCCTACGGCGGCGTCCATCGGGGCGCGTAGCAGCGGTTGGCACATTGCGTCGATCGCTACGATCTACAAAAGTGATGAATGCTTCACTGGATGACACGCCCTGACTAGCAAGATTGAGCGCAAAGAGGGAGCCCTTTTCGGGTTGTGCCTGCACATCGATGTAGAGCGGCATGGAGGGTCCACTCTTGACCTGTACGCTTCCCGTACCATAGATTGTGGTATAGAAGCTATCATTACCCGTATCGGGGAGGTCAATGCCAAGCACATTCTGCACATCGACATAGAGGTTGGGAGCGAATTCCTTGAGATTATTGTGCAGCACTACACCATTCACGATGGCCTTCTGGTCGCGCATATCAAAGGCCTCGATACCTTCAAATCGCATCACATTGGGAGTGAAGCGCAACGAGTCTCTGAAGCGGTAGTTCACATCGGTAGGCGTGAGATTAAAAGCCACATCGGCCAAAACCGCACCATCAAGGTTAATAGCATCCAAAGGACCACCTACGGTAAGGTGTCCGCTGGCATTACCCTTGACATCATCCATAAAGCTATTGAGCAGGGTGTTGAGGAACGACAGGTTAATGCTATCAGCTGAGATGTCTATCCACAGCTCGTTCTCCTTCAAGTCCAGCACACCATCTATCAAACTGGTATGTTGCGGATTCTCCCACACATCGGCCTCAAACTGCAATTGTTCCTCATCCTGATCCCAATGAATATGGCCGTCAAGGTCACCCATCGTACCATTGCAGAAAGCAAAGCCCTTCGCATTGATATCAGCCTCTATGTAGGGACGGTCAGAGTATAGGTTAGCCAGGTCTGCCTGTCCGCTCACCTTTCCGCCAAACGAGATACCCTCCAGTTTGACCAGCGTGAGCAGGTAGCCCAAGTCAAGATTGTTAAAATTCACTTGCAGGGTGTCGCCCTCCTGTCGGGCAATCACACCATCAACACTCAAGAGTTGCTCATCGCCATTGGCAAAGTGCAAGCCATCGATGAGAATGTGTCGGGGATTCACCTCCATACAGAAGGGATTGAGCTTCCACTCCGAATAGTTGATTGTAGTACGCATGCTATCGGTCTCAACAGCCACACCCAGTTTACCATCATCATCTAAAGCAAAAGCTATTTGAGTACGGAACGAGCCGTCAAACATTCCCTCGGGATTGCTATTCCACAAGAGTCCGAGATTAGCCTTGTTATTTGCGGCCTGACCTATCAGCGATGCGGTAAGTGCGGGAGCACCATCATTCTGCAGAGTAGTACCCACATAGATATCCATGCCCTGCTCTTCAGAGTGGCAGTCGAGCGATATGCCCTTGAGAATATTGCCATCATACTCTAACTGGGGCACCGATGCGGTAACCTTCAGTTCGCCCGACGCATCATTAATGAGCGCATCCAACTGCGCCTTACCCGTGATGCTGACTGGCAATAGGAGCAGTTCGCGCAAGGGTTCCACATTGTATATGCTCACATTGGCCAAGCAAAGGGTACCCGCACTCTCGTGTGCATGGTTGTGACTCTTGCAAAGCGAAGGTATCGAGTGGTGCAGATGGCCAAGCAAGCTATTGGCAAGCGAACGATAGGTAAGCTCACCACGCAGCGTAGCATCCATAAAATCGCTCTTCAGCGATAGCATCTTGTCTTGCGGGTCGCTAGCATAGAGAGCCAGTTCCTTGACGAGATAGTCGCCCGTAGGACGATGCATGGCAAAGCTATCAATCTCAAGCTTACCCATGAGATGGTCCAAATCAGCTCCTCTAAAGTCAGCCTCAAGGTGTGTGCTAAAGGTTGCATCTTCATGAATGTCGATGAGCTGCATCGCATGCAGATTGAGACTGTCGGCCTGCAGCACAACCTTATACTGCGGCATCCTACGCTCCATGTGGTAGTCACCCTCAAGAGCAAGCTTACCATTCGGGTCGTTCAATGCCAATGTCGCCTGGTAAGCACCCGGAGCATAGCTACCCTCTAGAGAGATATGCTCATAGGCATAGTCCAACAAGCGCATACGAGTTGCCGTAACAGCGAGTGTACCATCAAAGGGGAAATTATCCTTCAAGTCAATGCCTCCATCAAGCAAGCCTACCATGTCTGCCTTACCTTTGGCCAACAGGGTCATATTTGTGCTGACGAGCGGACTCTTGGGGAGTATCTTTGCCACATTCAAGTTGTCACCATCGAGCGTAGCCGTGTATTGTCCATTACCGTCAAGGTCTACACCCACCACAATATCACCCGCCGCTGTAGTAGCTTGCAAGGCCACATTTGTCTGCTCACTGCTGTAGCATAGACTTCCTGTAGCTGTCATGTTACCCACACGCACAAGTTGCTCGGGGACCATATCCAATAGATGAGGGGCCTGCTTCGCCAACAGTTTCCAAGCCTTGCCTGTGAGCGTAGCCTCATACAACTCGGCATTCAGCGAGCCCAAAGCACCACCTTCCCAAGCCGCTTTGGCTTCGGCACGCAGCACCATATCGCGATGAGCCGAGCGCACCTCCAAAGCCTTCAAGCTAATGCGCGAAGGACTACCCACAAAGTCGACTCCAAAATGTATCTTTTCCGTGATCCCCCCTACCTGCGGCAGCAGACATCCGAAATCTGCGGGGGTAATGTATGATGAGGGTAACACACCACCCTTGAACAGCAGTGGCGAAGGCTCCTTGTAAGCTACCCACACTGTATCAAGGCGCAGCGAGGTGCGCGGCATATCCAATCTGAAGTTGGCTAATGTAGCCCCCTGCTTGTTGGCTACCACACGGAAATACAGGTCATCAACACATATCCCAGCATGCTCCGTAAAATTCAAGCTGCGTACGATAAGGCTTACCGAGTCTGCCGACAACATCTTCAGCGAGAGCTGAGCCGAGAGGTCGCTTATCTCAAGATTGTTAAGTGTAAATTTCTCCGCATCGAGAGGACACTCCTTGCCACATAGGTCACACTCCCCACTCACTGCCAGCACGCTCTCACCGACACGGTGCTTGAAATTGGCATGGCGTATAAGCAGCGAGTTCACACGCATCGACAATCGTGTAGGCTTCTTCTCCTTCTTCTCCCCTGCAAAGGCATCAATGAGGAACTGGTAGTTATATGCCGCCTCCGCATCCGTTTTGTAGATGTAGATATCGGGAGAAAACAATCTGATATTGCGCACCGAGAGATGGCGTTCACGAATGAGCGGCATCCACTCCACTTTGGCCGCAACGCGACCCACCGAGAGAAGATGTTCACCCTCTTGGTCATCAATGGTCAGACTATCTACGACAATGTCATTGGGGAAGAGCCAGCGTACTCCAGCGAGGTCAACCCTCGTGCCAATACGATTCTCCAGCTCCGAAGCGAGCACCACAGAGACACGCTGCTGCACTCGTGGCGAGTTCACGAGCATCGTGGCACCAATGACAAGCATCACAATCAGTGCCAACACTATCTGCGCATATCTTCTCTTCTGAATCTTCACTTTACCTTACAAAGGTAATATAACGAGTACGAAAAACCAAA